>JAOZLO010000102.1 GCA_029934775.1 Desulfocapsaceae bacterium | reverse complement strand
TTCAGCCACTTCAGCCAGGAAATCTGCCCTATGGGATTCCAGTGAGGAGTATAGCGATACTCGGCTGTTGAATATATAACTGATCGATCATTGAACCTGTTGGTAGGATAGGCACGCATTCGATAGAAACCACCGAGTTTTGCACCCTCAAGATAAGGCGGATTGTGAGAAATAGACTCGTTTCCATTCTCATCAATGGAGGACTCCTGTGAAACAGCATCTCCCGTCCAGAAATTTACTGCAACTACGCGCTGCCTTGCATAATCAGAGGAACCAAAAGAAAAATATTTACTGGCTTCAAACTCTAAAAAAGTCCAGGTGTCATTCGATTCGAGCCAACCGAAATCCCTGGTAAGAGAAAGATACTGGCTGCTGCCCGTTGAAGGATTAGAAGGAAAATCGGTATTATTATAGAGAAGACCAAACTCAAGAGGATGAATAGTGCCTTCAATATCTCCCTCGTCTGTCTGATAAGTCTGATAGCGATTAAACTGCTTCAGCACCAGCACAGTGGCACCGGATGTCAGCGGGTTCCACTGTTCCCCCCCCGTGGCTCCCGATACCAGCATGCCATTCTTCAACTTGTAAGTAGCCATCCCGCTACTGTGCATTCCACCGATGGGCAAAACATATTCCAGTTTCATCTCCCACCAGTTATCTGAACCTTCCTCCTCAACAAAATCATCCTTATCTGACTCATTTGACCCAGCCCGGATGCCCTGGACGGGAGGTATCTCTGAAAATGCTCTCTGCCTTGGATAATCCCCCATGGACCCTATTGCTGAGAAATAGAAGCGATCCGTCGATGGCAAGGCAAGATCCCACATAGCCAAAAGCACACCAAAGGCAGAATCAGCACTGCCAAAAACGGTACCGCCCAGCAGCAGTTGATCCTGGTAATACCCCTTTACCATACCACCGACCCCAAATGTGGTTCCCATCGAATCTGAAGGAAAACCGTACGGCAGGATGAGAGTCTCCTGACCAGTTTTGGGATTTTCATCACGAAGCGTTGAAAATTTCATAGATGCGCTTGGCTTTGCAAAACAATTTCCTGCCTGCAGCAATACTAACAGGCAGGAAATCACTGTTAAACATATAACTCCATAACGGCTTTTCATAACTATCTGTTTACCTCCAGGTCTCTATTCAATTGTTAAAACGTAACTGCTCACAGGACACCGCATCTTTCCGCGGTCACGCCGGCTTACGTATGACTTAGGCTGAAGCGTTTTAGACTGTAGGCTATTAGGGGAGATTTCTCTCAAGTTTTTGCTTTTCCGATACATTAAAACTACCCTTAAATCTGGAAACAAAAAGGGATACACTCTTGACGAAAATCGCCAAATGGATTTTGTTCAGAACAGCATAATTCATTTTTATTCAAGTTCATAGAAAATTGACAAATTTTGATAAAAACCTGGCCTGACTATTTCCCATAAAATTGATGGCGTCGTAAAAACTCTACTGATATCAGATCTTATGAAAAATGAAGTCGCGTCCCTCGACCTTGGTAACCAGCTTAGAAAACTCAGAAACAACCGTAGCCTGACTCTCCAGGAACTTTCTGATTTAACAGGGTTATCAAAGCCCAATCTCTCCCAGATAGAAAACAATATTGTCACACCGCCAATATCTACCCTGCTCAAGATTTCCTCAGCACTTGGAGTTCAGATTGGCCATTTTTTCCAGCATACAACTCAGGATTCCAATGTTGTTGTGGTTCGTAAGGAAGATCGGTACGGTGTTACCAAGGGACCGCACAGCTCAAACATAGGATATCAATATGAACCACTTGCATATCCCAAGGTTCAGAAAAACATGGAACCTTTTATTGTTCATATGGAGGAACGTGAATCCAGCGATATTGTTTATAATAATCATAGAGGAGAAGAGTTCCTCTTTGTCCTTGACGGCCAGTTGGAATTTATCTGCGGTGAAACCAGTGTTATACTGAACGAAGGAGACAGCATCTATTTCGAATCCAGTACCTCACACGGTTACAGAGGGATCGGTGGATCTGCAAAATCCCTGGTGGTGATTTATAGACCCGACTAACACCTGTGAAATTCTTTCACAACGATGACATCGCTTCGCTGTAAAGAAAATAATATAACCTGCCACATTCACTCCTTACCCTCACCTTCCACATAAATTTCGCTATAACAGATTTTTTTTGTATGGTGCAATGCCTACAATCAAACCAACATGCAAAAGTTGGTTTTGTATTTTCAAGATATTCTCAATCTCTACTAAATAAATCCTCCCTTGAAATGGCGATATTTTACGAATTAATATTTGACCATAGCAAACTTTTTTTGTTATAATGAAACATACAGAGTTGCAAAAAAACCAGCCCATAAAAAACAACTTCGATATGGGCGACACACCATGGAGGCAAAAATGGCCGGAACAAAAGGACTTATTCTCATCGCTGTCGAACGGTGTAAAGGGTGCGGGATGTGTACTGTGGCATGCCCGAGTAATATCCTTAAAATAGACAAAACACGAGTAAATGTAAAAGGATATCAGCCAGTAACAGTGACAGATATGTCTCTTTGTATTGGTTGCGGAAACTGCGCCCAGATGTGCCCTGACAATGCAATAACTGTAAAAAGATTTGATAGCCAGCGGAGAGTTGTAAATGGCTAAAATGCTCATGAAGGGAAATGAAGCCCTTGCTCTTGCTGCTATCAGAGGTGGCTGCACGCACTATTTCGGCTATCCCATTACCCCTCAAAATGAAATCACGGAATATCTGGCCAGGGAGATGCCCAAAGCAGGTCGAGTCTTCCTCCAGGCCGAAAGTGAAATTGCAGCCATTAACATGGTCGTTGGTGCCTCAGCAGCGGGCGGCCGGGTAATGACTTCATCATCCTCCCCCGGCATTGCCCTGATGCAGGAAGGTATCTCAGGACTTGCTGCAGCAGAGCTACCCTGCGTCATTGTTAATGTACAGCGAGGTGGTCCGGGCATAGGCGGTATTCAACCCTCCCAGGCAGATTATTACCAGATGACTCGAGGTGGTGGCAACGGCGATTACAGCATCCTCGCCCTTGCACCGGCAACTGTTCAAGAATCAGCAGAGATGATCAGAGATGCTTTTCAGCTCGCCGATAAATATCGAAGCCCTGTCTTTATCGCCAGTGACGGAATGCTCGGTCAAATGATGGAGCCAGTGGAATTCGGTGATACTCAGCCAACACTGATGGCCGAAAAACCCTGGGCTGTTGTAGGCCATGGTGGTAAAAGAAAACCCAATACTGTCAAAACACTGGCCCTTGACCCCCTGGTTCTGGAGGAGATGAACCTCGCTCGCCAGAAAAAATATGCGCAGATGATCGCTACAGAAATTCGATACGAAAACTTCCAGGTAGACACTGCAGAAATAGTACTGTGCGCCTATGGATCTACATCACGTATTGTAAAAAATGCGATTGATCTCCTTGGTCAAGAAAAAATTGCGGCCGGCCTCATCCGTCCCCAGACCCTCTGGCCCTTCCCCGATGCCCCGTTCCAAAATCTTTCAAAAAAGTGCAGGAGGGTGCTCTGTGTAGAGATGAGCTGCGGCCAGATGATCGATGATGTCCGGTTAGCGGTAAATGGCAGACTTCCTGTTGATTTTTTTGGTCGTACCGGTGGTATAATCCCTGCCCCTGAAGAAATTGTCGGCCAGGTTAAACTTCTGCTGGGGAGGAAATGATCATGACTGTAGTATTCAGTAAAACCCCTGGTTTAACAGAAAATGAAACCCACTACTGCCCCGGTTGCACCCACGGCACCATCCACCGACTCGTAGCAGAAGTACTGGTCGAACTTGACTTGCTGGAAGATACCATAGGTTGTGGTTCGGTGGGCTGTTCAGTACTCTCATATAACTACCTCAATGTTGACATGGTGGAATCCGCCCATGGACGGGCTCCGGCTGTCGCAACCGGCGTCAAACGAGTACACCCGGATAAACCCGTTTTCACTTATCAGGGAGATGGGGATCTTGCTTCAATAGGAACGGCAGAGATTGTACATGCGGCGCATCGCGGCGAAAAAATCACAACAATCTTTGTCAATAATGCAATCTACGGTATGACCGGCGGGCAGATGGCTCCCACCACTCTAATCGGACAGAAGGTAACAACAGCACCTGATGGACGTGATATAGCACATAGTGGAATGCCGCTGAGGATGTCAGAAATGCTCGCGCAGGTTCCCGGAAGTGCCTACATAGAGCGTGTTTCTGTACATAACCCCAAGGCTGTCAGACGTGCAAAAAGAGCAATAAAAAAAGCTTTTACATACCAGATGGAAAGAAAAGGCTTCACTATGGTCGAAGTCCTCTCAACCTGCCCTACGGGATGGGGGCTATCACCCATTGATTCTCTTAAGTGGCTCGAAGAAAACATGATCCCCTACTACCCTCTCAAAGTATTCAGATCCCCGGAGGAGGACTACCCTCAATAGACTGGATTCAATACAGTATCCCTTCGAAGAGAGTAAAAATAATATATCAGGAGCACAGTATTCAATGTGTAACGAAAAAATTCTTTGTGCCGGTTTTGGCGGCCAGGGAGTCATGTCTCTTGGGCAACTCCTGGCCTATGCCGGAATGATTGAAAACAAACATGTTACATGGATGCCATCCTATGGCCCGGAAATGAGAGGAGGCACAGCCTATTGCAGTGTGATGGTTTCAGACACGCCGGTCGGATCACCAATCATCAACAATGATGCCACCTGCGTAATCGCCATGAACCAGCCGTCACTGATCAAATTTGAAGATACCGTGGCCCCGGGAGGGATTATCCTGATTAACAGTTCTCTGACAGACAGTACAGTCACCCGTGAGGATATTACTGCTTATAATATCCCCGCCCTTGACCTTGCCACTGAATGCGGTAATGGGCAAGCTGCCAATATGATACTGCTGGGCGCATATCTTACCATCACCAAAACAGTATTAATGACAAGTGTCATCGAGGCTTTCAAAAAAGTTTTTGGAAAAAAAGCAGAAAAATTGCTGCCCTTAAACGAAAAAGCACTCAAAAAAGGTGGTGATATAATCCTTACCATAGAATCAGTTCTACCTCATTAACACGAATTTTATCCCTTGTTGTCATTTCTGCGCTGTAATCATCCCCAAAAGAAAAAATAAAACAGCCTCTTTATTGATGATGAAGATATGCTTACTAGTACGCAAAGTATGTTTTCTAAGGCAGTTTTTGCCCGCAACCGAAAAGCCACACTCTCTCACCACAGAGAGCACAGAGGACACAGAGAAAAAAAATTCCATAAGCAAAAGACAGACTGTAGGCTGTTAGCCTAAAAGCCTTCAGCCTAAAAAGCTTCAGCCTGCCCGCAGGGCATCATGTTCTACCACTGGAGAAATTATGTTGGATTGGCTTATCGTGCTCGACCCAATCGAGGGCCTTGTCTCAAAGACAGATACCTCACTTGCAATTATCAACCAGGCACAGGCGTCTGGTATCACTGTCCATACCGCAACAATCGAGCAACTTTTTTTTGAAACACACGCTGCAGTAGTTGCTACTGATAATTCTGGAAGACAACATAAGCGAGCCCTTGCTGATTACGCTCTCATCCTGATGCGCAAGGAACCACCCTACGACCTCGCATTTCACTATGCAACACATCTGCTCTCCCTCTCCGGCACACTTGTTATCAACAGCCCATCGTCGCTCCGCGATTTCAATGAAAAGCTGATCGCTCTCCCTTTTATAGAATATATGCCGCCAACCCTGGTGAGTTCAGACCCCGAAATGATTGGAGACTTCCTGGCCCGACATGGCACTGGTGTTATCAAATCTCTCGACAGTTTCCAGGGTAAATCGGTCCAGAAGATAGAGGTTTCTGACCAGGAAAAAGTGGCTGCATACACGAAAAACGGTAAACAACCTGTCATGGTGCAAAAATTCCTCGATAACGTCCTGGCAGGTGACAAACGAGTGATGATGCTTGGCGATACCTTTCTAGGGGCAGTCATGCGAAAGCCCAGACAGGGATATCATGCAAGTTTTGCCAGAAGTGATGCACTGAAAACAGAGCTCACGCCCCGGGAACAACAGATAATTGCAGATGTCGGACCCTGGATGCTCAAGCATGGCATACATTTTTCAGGTCTTGATTTTATCGACCAGAAGCTTACCGAAATTAATATCACCTGTCCGACAGGTATTGTTCAAATATCTGAAATAGAAGGACGAAAGTTGTCAGAAGAAATAGTCAACTATTTTTCAAGACTCATTCAATAGCCAGCACACATTATGTTTGCTTTATCTATCAGCAATTTACACAAAACATACAAGAGTGGACTTAAAGCACTCAGCGGCGTTACTTTAAATGTTCAGGATGGGGAATTCTTTGGCCTGCTTGGTCCCAACGGCGCCGGAAAAACTACGATAATCGGCATTATCACCTCCCTTGTCACAAAAACTGAAGGAACCGTAAATATTTTTGGAATGGATATTGATAAAAATTTCTCCTCAGCAAAACGATTAATCGGTGTTGTTCCACAGGAGTACAATTTTTCGATATTTGAGAAAGTACAGGATATCGTCATTCAACAGGCAGGCTATTACGGTATTTCCCGTAAAGAAGCAGTGAAGAGTTCGGAAAAATATCTCAAAAAACTCAGCTTATGGGACAAACGAAATGTAGCTGCACGTGAACTTTCCGGAGGAATGAAGCGAAGGCTCATGATTGCCCGAGGTCTGGTCCATGAGCCCAAACTGTTGATTCTCGATGAACCCACAGCCGGAGTTGATGTGGAATTACGAAGAGGCATGTGGGATTTTCTTGAAGAATTAAACAGAAATGGCAGGACAATTATCTTAACCACCCATTACCTGGAGGAAGCTGAACAGCTCTGTAATAAAATCGCCATTATTACTAAGGGAAAAATTGTAGAGAACACCAGCAAACGGGAGATGCTGCGCAAACTTGATAAAGAAACATTCCTCTGTGATACAAAAGAAGTTGTGACAGTGCTCGCCCCGCTTGAAAATGTAACATTCTCTCTTGTTGATGAAAAAACAATAGAATTCACAAAAAACAAATCCCAATCAATCAACCGTATCTTTGAACATCTCAACGGTCAATCTATTATTGTAGACAGCATGCGCAACAAAACAAACCGACTTGAAGAACTTTTCATAAAAATGGTGAAATGATGAAAAGAAGCCTGACCTCCTTTTCCACTATCGCTCGTAAAGAGATGACACGAATTTTCCGGATATGGATGCAGACACTTGTGCCGCCGGTAATAATGATAAGTCTCTATTTTATCATTTTCGGAGGCTTTATTGGCTCTCAACTCAGTGACATCAGCGGCTACAGCTATATGGCATTTATCGCCCCCGGGTTGATTATGATGTCAATTATTACAAATTCCTACTCAAACACCGTTTCCAGCTTTTTCAGTACAAAATTCCAGCGCAATATAGAAGAGCTGCTTGTCAGCCCTACCCCCAACTGGGTTATAGTTCTCGGGTATATATCAGGAGGTATGACACGGGGAATTTCCATTGGAATTCTGGTATCCATAGTCAGTCTTGTTTTTATCAGGTTACCCTTTTTTAATATTTTTTACATAGTTCTCTTTGCCTTTCTAACGAGCTTTGTCTTCTCGCTTGCCGGAATGATAAA
Source organism: Desulfocapsaceae bacterium (assembly GCA_029934775.1). Taxonomy (GTDB): domain Bacteria; phylum Desulfobacterota; class Desulfobulbia; order Desulfobulbales; family Desulfocapsaceae; genus Desulfomarina. Next base: position 729 of record JAOZLO010000102.1, on the reverse strand, counting down.
TGGTATTTTTGCAAAAAAGTTTGATGATATTTCAATCATACCAACTTTTGTGATCACACCGCTGACCTACCTTGGAGGTGTCTTCTACTCTATATCCCTGTTACCCGAATTCTGGCAGACTCTCTCCAAAGCTAACCCAATCGTCTATATGATAAGCGGGTTTCGTTATGGTTTTCTTGGGATTTCAGACATTAACATATGGACCGGAATCGGGATGCTTATACTGTTTTCTGTCTTACTTTTTTCGCTCACTCTCTATCTCCTTAAAAAAGGGATAGGTATTCGGACATAAGGATACGGACTCAGGCGTAAGGGTTTAAAGGCGTAAAGGCGTAAAGGCGTAAAGGCGTAAAGGCGTCTATCCTGTTAATCCTGTATAAAAAAAAATGGTGCTACAATGATTGAACTTTACATGAGAGATGGTTGTCCCTTCTGCCAGAAAGTAGTGCAGGCTGCACACCAATTTGGATTAAAAGAAGGAGAAGACTTCAAGGTGATAGATGCAGCTCAGGGAACACCGGGAAGAGAAGTAGTACTCAACAGAGGAGGAAAAGCTATGGTTCCTTTCATGATAGACGGGGACATATCCATGTATGAAAGCAGTGATATTATTGCGTATTTAAAGCGTTAACTGCACCATCCCTGTAAATATTCGGCTAGGAGGCAAACATCCAATCTTTCGTGGCCAAGCCCCATTGCTTTTCAATCCCGATCCCGATTTTAATTTTG
>JAOZLO010000587.1 GCA_029934775.1 Desulfocapsaceae bacterium | reverse complement strand
CAAAAGCTCCAGAAATAAACTAAAAAATTAACTTTAACATTGAACAACTTGAGTTTGCGACTCTTTTAGAAAAAGAACAATGCAAAGATACAATCAAGGTATCGGTTCAAAAGAAGAAGCATTAGACCGCGATCCGAATGAAAAGTCCACTGCAAACAGTTTTTCCTAGTCCGATTAAAACCCTTAAGGCGCTATTAAAACCCAATTATCGCTGGAATGGCAATTTTGGGATTATTATTGCTATATTTACAATGTCGCATAATATATATTATGTTAAATAAGTACATCCCTGACGTTACCCTCTAGGTTGGAAAAAAATAACTCAAAAAAACTGGCCAAATTATTCGTCTACAAAAAAACTTTCACCTCTATGTGACTCAAATCATTTACACTCCTGAGGGCGTGCGGTCAAAAAATCCTAACTCAGAAGTCTGACGTTGAGTTGATTGAAGCTTCGTGCACTTATTCTCTTCCAATCTCAGAAAGGGGATATCCAGGGTTGATTGCAACTACGTGTGCTTCTATTCTCTTTCGGCCTCGGAAAGTTGTCTGTTTTAATTTAAAGCCAAGATCAACAGGCTTGGACGCAACTTCAAACAGTGCGGCTTGAAAAAAACCAATTCCATGAATCTGATTTCCATTTATGCGCAAAGAAAATTTCAAATGATCACGTAACGTTGTCACTTTCTGCATTCGAATATTCTTCAACAAAAAGACGGGTTCAGGGTTACCCAGGCCAAATGGTTCCATAGATTTCAAGCTGTTAGCTATTTCTTCACAGTTGTCCTCAACACTCATAATCATGTCGATAACAACTCCTTCAGGCTCAGTTACATGCATCATCTTGCAGACACATTTGTTAAATTCTTCACTGAACTGGTCAAAATTATCCGAGAAAACAGTTAAACCGGCAGCCATTGGATGACCACCGAACTGAACAATATGGTTATCACACTGTTGCAATAATTGAAACAGGTTGAGCCCTGGAACAGATCTACCTGAAGCTTTGAGCATTTTACTGTCAGGAGCTGTATCTCTGGTAAATACCAGGACAGGCAATCGAAATCGATCAACCACCCTGGCAGCGATGATACCGACCACACCTGGATGCCAGTTGCTACTAAATAACACCAAGCCTCGCCTATTGCTGTCTACTTGTTGTTCTGCCTGTTTCATTGCATCATCAAGTGCAGTTTTTTCAAGTTCCCTGCGCTTGGTGTTAGCCTGTTCCAAGGCCAGAGCAAGATCTTGTGCTTCACCTACATCTCTGCTGAGCAGCAAATCAGCAGCCAGTTGCGGTTTGCCTAACCTACCCGCTGCATTAATCCTCGGAGCAAGCCGAAAAGAAATGTCCTCAGCCGTAACAACTCCATCCCTAATTCCTGCACATTCACATAACGCCCAGATTCCGGGTTTATTCTTAGCAGTTATCACTTCGAGGCCTGCCTTGACCAGAACACGGTTGGTATCAACGAGTTTCATTACATCCGCTACAGTGCCCAAAGCGACATAATCTAGATATTTTTTTAAGTTTGGGGCATTATTCTTTTTCCAGAACCGTTGCTCTACCATTTTTATTCGAATTGCCATGGCCAGAAAAAAGGCAACTCCGACTCCTGACAATTCTTTACATTCAAATTTACAATCTGATCGTTTCGGATTGATAATCGCTTGAGCTTTTGGTAATTCGCTGGATGGCTCATGATGATCTGTTACAATAACTTTGAATCCTAACTCCCTGGCATATTGAATTTCATCAGTTGATGAAATGCCGCAATCTACCGTGATAAACAATGCCGGCATGGTTACCTTTTCTGCCAGATGCGCTACGGAACTCATACTCAACCCATATCCTTCAGTCATTCGATTGGGTAGATGATAGATCACTTCAAGGTCAAGCTTTCTAATAAAATCAACCAACAAAACAGTTGCTGTAATTCCGTCAACATCATAATCACCATGAACCACGACCTGACTTCTAGAAATGACAGCCTCCAAGATTAATTCGACCGCTGTTCTCATTCCCTTAAGTCCAAAAGGGGACGGCAAGTCGGCAAGCATGGGTTCAAGAAAGGTTTTAGCAGCGTCAGCAGTAACATAGCCGCGCTGATAAAGAAGTTCAGCCAGAATCAAAGGTACTTCCAGGTCCCTGGCAAGCTCTCTGCAGATTATGGCTTCTGCTCCATGAATCTCTGGTTTGATTATATACTCTTTATGCTTAATCAATTTAATATGTTAATTTAATTTTGATTTATATTTACCTGATATTTGGTAAAATATATCCTTAATATGTTAACTAATTACCAAAGGCTTCTCCACAAGCATAATCGCGATGAGAAAACAACTTGCAAGAGCATCGAAAATTTCCGGTAATGGTTAATATCTCTACAAGCTATCTGCATCGTGGTTACACACTCTTTATCTTCATTTTATCTAATATATTAGTGCAATAACGTATCCTTTATAATAATTTTTTTGAGTTACATCTTTAATGTTTAAAATTAATTATATCTCTTATATTATCAT
>JAOZLO010000101.1 GCA_029934775.1 Desulfocapsaceae bacterium | reverse complement strand
GATAAGCGTAGACTTCGGATAAGCGTAGACTTCGGATAAGCGTAGACTTCGAATCGAATAATATGCTTTTAAAATATGAGGTATATATACAGCCATAGCACTTATACCCCCTTGTGGGGTGTTAATAATGTTCTCATTTGGTACACAACAAATATACTATATCGTATATAGACAAGATGTTTCAATGGGTATATATACCTACTTTCGTATAGGTATATATACCCATTGAGAGACAAAATAAGTTTTTAAGTCAAGGGGTTATGTTGTCTTTCCCTGTATTATAAAATCGTGTTAAAATAAAACAGTGTGGAAAAAAGAAGTAGAGTATGGCTGGAGGAAACCGTATGATATTGTCTATGATTGAGATAAAAAAATGAACTTCCAACTCCGATAATTCTGAGTATGGGTGATCAGGTGTAAGTGTTGTATTTTATAAACTTAATACATATGAGAGAAAGATGAATCAAGAGTTCAGTAATATTGCTTTTTCCGGTTTTATGAAACATAATGGCGGGTTGGAATTCAGAGAAATTTCAAAGTCAAATTATGAATATAAAACCACTATTGAAGAATTTCATTTGAATTTATCCGGCATTACGCACGGTGGGTTTATTGTAAGTGTCCTAGATACAGGTATGGGGACAGCAGCTCATCGAGTTTTGGGGCAGGGCATTAAAGCAGCAACTATTTCTCTGGATGTTAAGTTTATTTCCCCTTCAAGGGCAGGAGATACATTAGTCGGGTCCGCGAAAGTTCTAAAAAAAACCAGGTCCCTGGTCTTTATGCAGGGTGAGATTAGATGTGGAAAGCAGATTATAGCAACAGCTGAAGGAATCTGGAAGGTTTTGTAGTTTTTAAAAGAGGAGTGAGTCCAGACTTTTTATATGGTCGCAGAACCGGTAGAGTCCGTTGAATATTGAAAACCTGTTTTTCGAAATAACCTGAGGCAGGCGTCGACAACATCAGGATCATAAAGAATACCTCTGTTTTTACTGATTTCTTCCAGAGCAGCATCTCTACCCAGGCTTGGCCTGTATGGACGGTGAGTCTCCATGGTCTCTACAACATCGGCGACACATAATATTCTCGATTCTAAAAGGATTTTTTCTCCTGAAAGCCCTTGAGGATAACCTGAACCATCTAATTTCTCATGGTGCTGGAGCACAATTTGATCTACAGACCAGGGGAAATCTATTTGATTCAAAATATCATAGGCTACCTGGGGATGTCTTTTAATTAATTGCAGCTCTGCATTGTTAAGACGTCCAGGTTTACTCAAAATCTCTCCAGGGACGGATATCTTTCCCATATCATGAATTAACCCCGCCATCTGAAGGCCTTTTGTTTCATGTTCCGGAAGTTTCATCTCTCGGGCGATTGCCAGAGCAAGGTCAGTGGTACGTCTTTGATGGCCCGCTGTATAGGGATCTCGTTCCTCCAGGGTGAGGGACATGGCATGGACAATTTCATCAAGACTTTGCTGTAACTGGAGGTAACTGTGACCCAGCTTTTTCTGTGTTAGTTTGCGTTCTTCGATCTCCTGCTGAAGCTGTCTATTCAGTTTTGTCAATTCAGCTGTCCGTTCCTGGACAATCGTTTCAAGGAGGTCGTGATGTTTTTTTAACTTGTCTTCTGCTTCCATTTCTTTGGAAACGATGGTTAAGAATCCCAAAGACAGACAAATGTTGTCCTGTTCGTAGATCTCAATGGTTGCCTGGTCTTTGAGCCAGGTTGTGTTTCCCTGGTCGAGCTTAATTTTGTATACAGCTTCGATTTTGCCAGCATTTTTGCCTTCCTCTCTCAATTTTTCCCATGTGCTGCTGATTTCATCGTGAGATTTGACCTGTTTTTGAATGCCGGCTTTTACATCCAGATCTTTGTATATGCGACGATCCTTTACACTCTTACGAAAAACTTCGCCTATCTCATGTTGCTCACATTCAAAAAGAGCGATAAAATCCCTGCCAGCATATTCATACCATATTCTTTTGTCATTGCCTTCCCATGCAGCAATATAAAGCATGGCTGCACTGCCTGTTTTCTCAAATTCCTGGTAGCATTTGATACACGTTGTCAGATGGCGTTTCAGAGAGGCTGAATAAATATCAGACGAGAGAATCCTGCCATGGTATTTCAGGTCGACGAGAGGGTCTGATTTTATAGAACTTTCCATTGTCCCTTATTCACAGTAGTGTTGGAAATAATTGATCGAACTCATGTTACCGTATCCTCTTCTTCTGTTTTTAGATTCTATGGTTAACACACGTAAGAATTTTAGAGTCTGTCAACCATAAAATCTTACGGTTAACACAATTTTCGAGTTGTAATAATATCAGGGTATTACGTGTGTTAACCATATCAGTGCCTTACTCTATAAAAGCTGTAATAAAAAACAAGAAACCGTGGGGAAGCATTGGAATCAGAAACTCAAGGATACCACCATGGCACTTATACTCCCTTGTGGGGTGTTAGATCAATATACCAACTTGGAACTATCCAAAAAATAATAATGTGCACCTTTCTTCTTTTTACGGACCCCATCGTCGGTGACTATAAGTAGAAAAGTCTTTTTTTTGAATTTCACAAGAGTTATCCCTTCAATGTTTTTTATGCCCTTTAATTTTGGCAATACCACCCGGACTGGTGATGACTGTAGTTTTCCATCCCATGCCCAGATCGCAGGGCGGAGTTTGCCTTTTTTGTTAGGGATTTCATTGGCAAGCAGATAGACTTTGTGCTTGGTATCATATGTTATTGACCGTATTCCCCCTCCCCCCAAGTTAAGATATACCTTGTTTTGCTGAAACTTTGGCGCCTGGCCTTTATTGAATAGGGCGTAGGGATTTTTAAGTATCAGAATAATGGCTTTACTTCCGGTAAGTGGTGAACGAAGTCCCAAAAGAAGTTTTTCTTTTGAACTGTCAAAACACAACCCCTCAATATTCAACTGTTTGAGCTCGGCAGTCCCTATTTCTGAATCACCTTCGAGGGTCTTTTTAATGGGTGAAAGTAATCCATCATAGGTCGCTGTTTTTGAAATTTTACCGTTTTTGAATGTAATGCGGGTGAGGACTTCTCTTTTATTCTTCCGTTTCCCCTTTCCAGTTATTGAGTGGGAAGTGATCAGATAAACTGCGCCATCTTTTCCTCTATCACTGCCCTCGATATCATCAAATGCGACATCTATTTTAGGTAACCGGACTGGCTCGAGTTTCAATCCCCTTTTCAGGTTAACCAGCGGGGAGAGATGAAGGGGTTGATCCCCTTCATCTTCAGCAATGAGAACCTGCCCACTGGACAATTGAATAACGGTTGAAGGTTCATATATTTCAGCAAAGGTAGACATCTGTTTTTTTCCTCCTGCTGCACTACAAAGCTGGACGTCAAAAAGACTTAAACCCAGAAGTGCAATCATCCCTGTGAAAGGCAAAAAATATCGAAATTGTTTTCTCATTTCATTTCCCAAAATATTCTCTTATACATCCCTCTCACTTGTTCTTACACTTCCGGCTCTTTTATGGCAAAGATTAATTGTGAACCTCGCGTTACACTTTCAAAACGGTTGTGATAGAGTCATTATTCAGAGAAGGACAGCTGAGAAATTTAAACAATTCATCTTTACTGAGAAATACAATGCAATATTCAGGTAAGTCGTTTAGTGAAATCGAGGTTGATAACTTTTTTGAAAGTCAATTGACCGTGACGGAATCACATATTGTGATGGGTGCAGGGCTTTTTGGAGATTTCAATCCTTTGCATGTCAGTGATCTCTATTGTAAGAACACAAGGTTTGGAAAACGAATTCTTCATGGTCCATTGACCAGCGCCCTTATGTCCGCACCTGTTGGCATGTACTTTGCCGGCACAGCAATTGCGTATCTGGAGCATAACTGCCAGTTTAAATCACCTGTGTATGCAGGCGACACCCTCACCACCCGTTGGACAATCACTGGTAAAATCCCAAAGCCAAAGATAAATGCCGGTATAGCGCTGTTGTCGGGAACGTGTACCAACCAGGATGACATAACAGTGGCGCTGGCCGAAGGAAAGATCATGTTAGTTGAATCTGCAAAAAGTGTGCAGTTCCTGTAAGTCTGTAGTATCTTTCGGTGGAGAAGGTACTATATTATTTTTGTGAACCAATTCAGACAGGAGAACAGATGAAATTATTTTTTTTCGCTACACTCTTCGCCATTCTATTATCAACAGTGAGTTATGGAGAGGGTGATAAACTTAAACATGGGGAACATGGAAACTCTTCAGGAGTAGAAGCTCTTTCCGATGATTTGCGTGATTTGCTTTCTCAGGAAATGCAGGCTCTCGAGAGTGGAATGATATCTATAATTCCAGCATACAATTCTGGAAATTGGAATGAGATTGAAAGTACAGCGGAAAAAATGAACAAAAGTTATATAATGAAAAAAAACCTCACTGAAAGCCAAGTAAAGGAATTACATGCGGTATTACCACGTGCTTTTATTGAAAAAGATCAGAACTTCCATTATCTGGCAGGTATGCTCGAACACGCTGCTAAAAGCAGAAAAGCTGAGCTGATCAATTTTTATTTTTCCAAAATGAATGAATCGTGTGTTAGTTGCCACGCCGCATTTGCAACGCATAGATTCCCAGCTTTATTGCTCAAGGAACAGAAAGAAGAGCATGCCCACTGAAATGTATAACAATATACATTAAATTGGATTTTTTTCTACGCTTCGCTCTAAATTATGAGACAGATTCCGAAGAAAAGAGGGGGGGAGACTACCAGCTACCCTGATTTTTCATTGATGCCCATGGTTCCTGAACAGGAAGGTTTTCTCCTTCCTGCAGAAGCTCGATAGATATCTGATCTGGAGTTCGGATAAAAGCCATATGACCATCATGTGGCGGTCGGAGTATTGTAATCCCTTTATCAATCAACTTCTGACAGTAATCATAAATATTTTCAACACTGAACGCCAGGTGCCCGAAGTTTCTGCCGACACTGTAGTCTGTTTCCTGGTCCCAATTATAAGTCAATTCAACTTCTGGTTCACCTGGAGCGGTTGCAAAGAAAATAAGTGTAAATCGACCTTTTTCATAATCCTTCCTTCCCGTTTCCACCAATCCTAGCTTGTCAGTAAAAAAATCAACTGATTGATCAAGGTCTTTTACTCGCACCATAGTGTGTAAAAATTTCATATTTTTCCTCCTTTAAGTCTTAACATTTGGCTGATTTAACACCTTACTCCTGGAAGTCTGCCAAAAACATAACCGACTGTACTCACAAAGCATTTATACCCCTTGTGCGGTGTTGGCGTCATATAATTGTTTACTCGTTTCTTTATGCCTGGCAAGGGAGAGAACTGAATATAACCCCCTATGGACCAAAAAGCAAATCTCTGTGTTTAGAGCTACTGCCCATACATCCGTGAGATAATGAAAATGACTTGATATTGTGTTGTCAAATATCTTGAGTTGGGGTAGATACTGGGATTTTGAGTCTGTAAATTGTGCGATGAAAAGGATAAGTCGTTTCAGAAATCCCAAAAAAAGGAGAGTATTATGGCAATTCAAGACACATGTTGTACGATTGTACCCTATTTCAAAATTACAGAAGGAAATATTGATGCTTTCAAAGATATTTGCAAAAAATTTGTGGAAAAAACTAATGATGAGCCAGGCTGCTTATATTATGGATTTAGTTTTAATGGTGATCTGGCTCATTGCAGGGAGGGGTATAAAAATGCCGAGGGATTATTAACCCACCTCGATAATGTAGGCGTTCTGCTCGGAGAAGCTTTAAATATTTCTGACCTGACTCGCCTGGAAGTTCATGGCCCGGAAGAAGAACTGGCAAAACTGCGTGGCCCTCTTGCTGAGTTGAATCCTGAATACTTTGTTCTTGAGTATGGCTTTCGTCGATAATAACGCCTAATCAACCCAACAAACTTTATCTCATATCTTTGGTCTTTGTAAGAGTGGGAATGACAAGTGTCATTCCCGGTTGCAGTCTGTTAGGATTATTTCCAAGTTGAACTGTGTTGGCATTTGCTATAGCTGGCCATTGAGTGATTGTGCCATATACCTCCCTGGAGATGAGTCCAAGGGTATCGCCAGGTTTTACAGTATAAAAATAGTGACCGGATTGTTCTTGGTTTATTTCCACGGTTGCAGATCCGTCATTCTGAGAAATGGCAGGACTTGCCTGTGGCCGGCGTTTAGAATCAGTCATAGTAGCAGCGTCTTGGTTGACCTGCTCGCGTGAAGTAGAGATACTCATTTCTGCGGTGATTTCCTCACGCTTTTCGGCTGCATTGACGGTGACGTTATTGTTCTTAAGATTGCTGACGCTAACTTCAGTTTTACTTTTTTCAGTATTTGTGGCGGTATGACTGGCTTGAAGGGGTAGAGGCGTGAGCGTCGGTGGCAAGGATTCTTGTCGGTAAGTTGCAGTCGGTTTTGTGGTAATGTCCCGTTGTTTTTCAGTAAATGTTTCGAGAGTGACATTCTTTTGAGGTTGCACGACTGTTTCGTTGATATTCAGTATTGCCGTATCTTTTTCTTCTACCGGATTATTTTTTCCGAGATCTGCAACGCGCAGTGTGTCATTCTTTTTGGAAGATATAAAATTGAGGTTGTCTGTATAGTATAGCCCTGCTCCAACTATAATAAGCTGCAGTAAAAAACAGACGAGCAAAAAACGCTGTATTCTTGATTTCCACCGTTTAGCAGTTTCCTGTGAAGTAGATTGTCTACGTTGACTGCTCATTTGCTTTTTATTACTATTCTTTTAGATCCAGGTTAGTTTGCCGGCTTCATCAATTTGTTGCTATGTCTCAGGAGGGTTGTGGGTAGTCAATGTCAGCGGTTTTTTCTTCCCAGTCTGTTCCAGTGTACTCTTTTTTAGAGTGTAGTCCCTTTCTGCGGAACCCCATAGAATTATTTTTTAATCTATGCACGATGGGCAGGAATTACCTTTCTCCGCTGATCTTCAATTCCGGCCAAAATAGTTGGGCGATATATTCATATAGAAGTAAATCGATTTCAATCAATGGTGATAAAATCATTTTGGTAGTTTGGCGTGTGTAGTCAAACAGGTAATCTTGTTCAGATTTATTTGATTTTTCTGTTTGAGATTGTGGAGGGAGCTTCATATCCTTGCAGAATCGATCAAAAAAAACGTTGTAATACTCTGTCAGGCCAACCAGGTGAAAATGAGAGATATTTTTTTTTGCGTTCTCAAGGTCCTTAACAGTCACCTTTTCAGGTCTATAATCAAGAAAGTATCTTGTCTGAATATTGTCAAAAAAATCGAGCTTAAACCCTTTAAGCTCCTCGATGAAGCACTGTAGTTTATCATTATCTCTAAAGTTCAGCTGAGCTAGCTGGGCAGCTAATTCTTTTATGGTATCATTATGTTTATATTTGTTATGAATATCATGTTCAGCATTCGTATGCACAGCGCTAACATAATTTAAATGGGAATGTAAGTGTGTGTAAGGGTCGCGTATGATTGTATATAGACTATACCTTGTGTTCTCTACAAGGCGTCCAACCTTGCGCCAGGGCAAATGCCCTGCGATATATTTTTTATCTCCAATCAGTACCCTGCTCTCAGTTTCTTTCAGTCGTTCAATGTGGGGGGTATACTCATCAAATGGAAAACATAATCTGGCAAAGGCATTAAACGAACTACCTGCAGTTTTCGGTATATGCATAAAATATATATATTTTTCCGGATCCGGCTCGAGTTTTTTAATTTTATTACAGTCAATACTGGCCAGAGGCATCCTTGCCTTACCTATGTACAGTTTTAAAAAGTTATACTTTCGGGGGTTAAAGTCACTGGGAAGGTTAAAATCAAACCCACAGATGCCGGAGGGATGCAGCTGTTTAATTTTCAAATCCTTTCGGTAATCCATTGTCTGCACTGTTCCCAGATAATGGCCGTCAGCAGTAAATCTTATTGTGATTGGCTTAGTTTTCTTTAACCTGTGAAAGCACCAACCGGAGATGAATCGCCCGTTTATTTTGTCGATAGAATATCGGAATAATTTTCTGGTAAGCATGTTTCTTGAGGAATTTTCTCCCTAAATTTTGCTGAAAATAAGTTGTTCTAGGACAGCCTCCTGAGATGTCACTATTTCACTGAACTGACAGACCAGCGTAGTTTTTTTCCGGCATAAAACGGGATGATATCGCCGTAGGCCATAGGCACGTTCCATGGGCTGTCAGACAGGGTTATCTGTTTTGCGGGTGGGGATATTCCGTATCGTTTTATGGCGTTATCACTGATAAAACACTGGATTTGATCGAGGCAGTTCTCTTCTTCAAAGATCTGGGCCAGTAAAGGCAGGGCTACCGGCGATGTGAAAATGCCGGCGGCACATCCGACGCATTCTTTTTTGTGTCGCGGATGGGGGGCGGAATCG
>JAOZLO010000586.1 GCA_029934775.1 Desulfocapsaceae bacterium | reverse complement strand
CCAGATTTTGAGGAAGGAAAAAAATTCCTCACCAGTTTTATTTTTGAAGTAAGAAACATTCCGGCAGCACTGTATAAGGCGATGGGTGGTTTTGCAACAAACGGTGTGCAAATGGTAAAACTCGAAAGCTATGTTGACAAGCATTTTAATGTTGCCCGGTTCTATGCCGATGTTGAGGGGCACATCAATGAACGTTCTCTACAGCTTGCCTTTGAAGAACTCCATTTTTTTGCAAAACAGGTTGTTATGCTGGGAACCTACCCTGCTCATATTTTCAGAAATTCAACCAGAGCTTAAGTTTTCAGTTCTGCCCTGCTAAGTCTTCCTGTTATTCACACTCACATAGCAGTATCCCGGCCATTAACATCAATTTCTCTATCATAATTTTCAAACATTTTCCCAGGCAGAAAGACATACAACATTTTGTATGTCTTGAAATTATATTGACAAAACTAGGGGTTTTGCATTAATTATAGTTTCAACTCAAGGAGATCCATCAATTGTCCACTAACAAAGAACCTTTCTGGGAAAATTATATACGAATCGGCAATACCATGGTTGGCACTCTGGGATCAAAGTGTGAGGTGGTTATCCATGATTTTAAGGATGTCGCAAATTCAGTAATTTATGTTGCCGGGAATGTAACCAACAGAGCAATTGGTGCACCATTGACAGACCTTGTTTTAGGAATCTGGCACAAATACGGGGATACTGCTCAAGACTTACCTCCTTATCGGAGTTCAACAAAGGACGGCAAAATCCTGAGGTCCTCCACAACATTTATCAGAAATTCAGAAGGAAAAATTAAAGGGGCATTATGCATTAATTTTGATATTACTGATATGCTTGGATTCTTTTCCTTCATTGACGAACTTACTTTCATGCCTGAACCATCCCATGAGCAATCCCCGGAGACCTATGCTACCTCTATGAGTGAAACTGTAGAATCGTGTCTGGAAAATGCTATACGGCAGAAAGGTAAGGTTCCTCTGGCTATGAGTCGTAAAGAGAGAATAGAGTTAATTTTACATTTAGAAGAGCAGGGAGCTTTTTTAGTCAAAGGTGCTGTCGAGTTAATAGCTCAGAGAATGAGTATTTCAAAATATACTGTATATGCCTATCTCAAGAAAGCTCGGGAGTCAAAGGGTGAGTTACAAAAAGGCAGAGTCTGACAATAAGCTTTCCCACAAGAGCAACTCGAAAACCAACACTAATAAATACTAATAAACTTTCCTCTTGGAAAAGCCTTTTCCAAGAACATTAAATGTGTTTTCCGTGATCAGGAGAGCATCCGGCTCAATGGTGAACGTAATCTCCTCAATTCTTTTTAGCTGAAAGGTATTGACAACCGTCATAATAATATCTCTCTGCTTCCCCGTGTATGCGCCCTCTCCTTTTATAAAGGTCACACCAATTTTTAATTTCCGAAAGATTTCATCGGTAATTTTCCTGGGATCATCTGCAATGATAATAATCATTTTTCGCTCGCTGAAAAGCATCATGAAATACTCGATAACCTGTGATGTAATGTAGCTCATAGCCATAGAATATAAAATCAGACTTGTATCAAGCATTCCAAAAGAAAAAAGAAACAGGATGCAGTTGAAACAAAAATTGTACGTCCCGATTCGAAAACCGAATTTTTGATTCAAAATAATAGAGATAATATCGTTGCCGCCAAGAGATCCGAGTGACCGGAAAACAATACCGGCACCGGCACCAACAATGGTTCCGCCAGCCAGAGTTGCCAGCGTCAAGTCTTTGAGCGGGATTTCAAACTGGATGAGATCAATAACAATGGTCAAAATGATGGCCCCGTACAGGCTATAAAATAAAAATCGCCTGCTAATAAAAAGCCAGCCAAAAATAAAAACAGGGATATTTAAAATCAGATACCAGATGCCCGGTGTAAAGATATTTGTGTAATAGTAAATCAAAATCCCTGCACCGGAAAACCCGCCCATAATCATACCGTTAGGAATCACAATTGCCTTAAGCCCTACTCCGAAAATAATACTTCCCAGGGAGATCAACAATAGATTCCACGGAATTGAATAGGTAATATTTTGTAATTTCATAAGCTATCCCCTATCTTTTGAAAAAGTCCTGATAATAAAAACTGCTATTCACACAAGGTTTTACTCTACTCACCCAATACAAAGCAATACTCGAAACGTAACTGCTTATGGGGTAAGCATCTGAACTTCGCTAACCTCCGTACTGGTAACTGTTTACAGGGTGCCGTAGATTTTTGCAGGCAGGCCTGTGCTGCATATAAGTTATACGTAAGCAAGCGTGACCGCGGAAAGATGCGGTGTCCTGTGAGCAGTTACCTCGAAACAATACTTTTCTGTTGGCGTAAATACACTGTCACTAATACGGAAAAGATCTAACAAACAAATTGTACAATGTACAATTTGTTGTTGACAATTAAAATATATTCAACTATCACCAAACAAGAGGTACTGAACTGAATTACAGGGTTTTAGTACCTTACTCCAGAAACCCTGTCACTCAGTTTAGTACCCCCTTGAGGGG
>JAOZLO010000585.1 GCA_029934775.1 Desulfocapsaceae bacterium | reverse complement strand
CGATGATGATGAAATCATCGAAAAACTGGTCGAAATGTTAAAAGCCAAAGGAGGGCTCAAATAATGCAACTCTTTGCCTATATTACACATACCAATGGAGTAGCGGATGACAGTGCACAAGAACTGGCTGCAGCAGCTGCTCAAATATCACCGGGTGCTGAAGTAACAGCAGTAGTCACTGGATCTGGCGACAGCTTAAATGCCGTATGCAGTGAAGTGGCGGGTTTCTTCAGTCAAGTTATAAAAGTGGCTAACAGTGAACTGAACTACCCCAATGCAGAAATTGTTAGAAAAGTACTCACCAATCTACTGCCGAAAGAGGCGGTTATTTTGATCGCTCACAACACCTTTGGCATGGACCTGGGTCCCGGGCTTTCTGTAAAACTTGACTCTGTATTTCTCGCCGATGTAGTTGCTGTTGACAACATTGAAGACAACCAGCTCACCGTAATTCGTCAGGAGTTTGGCGGCCAGATCAGTACACACGTTCAGTGCAGTCTGGCTGGTGGCGCTGTAATCAACATTCGACCGGGAGCCTTTGCCACTGACGAGAGTGCATCTGCCGATGGCAGTGTAACAGATCGTTCAGATGATGCCGGAGATTTAACCTCAGGCAGGCGCTTTCTGGAACTGGTTGAAGCTGAAGTTGGTGATGTGGATATCACCAAAGAAGAGGTACTTATTGCAGTTGGCCGTGGTATTGAAGATGAGGACAACCTCGAAATCATCGAAGAGCTGGCAGAGGCCATGGGAGCGGCCGTTGCCTGCTCACGTCCCGTAGTTGATGCCAAATGGCTGGAAAAATCACGCCAGGTTGGAACCAGCGGCCTGACTGTTAAACCCAAAGTGTACCTGGCCTGCGGTATCAGCGGATCCTTTCAGCATATGGGGGGCATCAAGGGTAATCCATTTGTCGTAGCCATTAACAAAAACCCCAATGCACCGATATTCCAGGTGGCTGATATAGGTATTGTCACTGATATCCTCGAATTCCTCCCGGAGCTTACTGAAAAAATTGAGGAAATTAACGGATAATTCTAAAAAGGGACAATCATGGCACAAGTCATTGCAGATCGAAGGGATGTGGACTTTGTTCTCCACGAACAATTCCAGGTTGGTGATCTCAGCAAGCATGAAGTGTTTGCTGAATTCAACAAAAAAATAGTCGACATGGTCATCACCGAAGCACGTAACCTTGCCATAAAAGAAATTTTACCGACACAGAAAATCGGTGATACGGAGGGTTGCAAATACACAAACAACGAGGTGACCACTCCTGAGGAATATAAACGTGCCTGGGAACTCCTGGCGGAGGGTGAATGGATGGCCCTATCCAGAGACCCCGAAGTAGGGGGACAGGGAATGCCAGAGACCCTTGCCCAGGCGGCAACGAATTATTTCACAGGTGGCAACATGGCCCTGATGCTGTTTATCTCCCTCACCCACGGAGCTGCTCGACTGGTTGAGGGTTTTGGCACAGATGAACAGAAGGCGACCTATCTGAAAAACATGTACACCGGAAAATGGACGGGAACCATGCTTCTCACCGAAGCTGATGCAGGATCAGATCTTGGTGCACTTACAACAACTGCTGTGAAAAATTCTGATGGTTCCTATTCTATCACTGGTAACAAAATTTTTATCAGCAGCGGAGAACATGACCTGACCGAAAACATCATCCACCCGGTACTGGCCCGTATCGAAGGTGCACCAGAAGGCAGCCGTGGTATTTCCCTTTTCCTTGTTCCAAAATATTTTATCAATGATGACGGGTCACTGGGGGATCGTAATGACATCTACTGTACCGGCATCGAGGAAAAAATGGGCATTCATGGCAGCCCCACATGCTCCATTGCTCTTGGCAGCAAAGGTAACTGTACAGGTTGGTTGCTTGGTGAAGAGAACAAGGGGTTGCGCCAGATGTTTCTCATGATGAATGAGGAGCGACTGATGGTGGGGGGGCAAAGTCTGGCCTGTGCATCCTCATCTTACCTGCATGCACTGGAATTCGCCAGAACGCGTATTCAGAGTGCGGCAATAGCCTCCAAAGACAAAAAACCTGTAGCTATTATCGACCACCCTGATGTACGTCGAATGCTGCTTACCCAGAAAATGTACGTGGAAGGGATGCGCAGCCTGATTCTATATGTGGCCAACTGTGAGGATAAAGCACGTATTTCTGACATCGAAGAGGAGAAAGAAACACTTGGTAACCTCGTCGATATTCTCATCCCCATCTGCAAAGGATATGTCTCTGATCGCGCTGTTGACGTCTGCAATCTCGGTATCCAGGTGTTTGGCGGCTATGGTTATACTGCTGACTATCCTGTAGAGCAACTGCTGCGTGATGCCCGCATCTGTCCCATTTATGAGGGGACCAACGGCATTCAGGCCATGGACCTTCTGGGTCGAAAGCTCGGCATGAAAAAAGGCAAACTTTTCACAGACCTTATGGCTGAGATAAAGAAAACAGTTGACGCTGCAAAAAAACTGGATAGCCAAGTCTCAGACTTGGCAGAAAAAGTCAATACAGCTGCTGAGAAGA
>JAOZLO010000584.1 GCA_029934775.1 Desulfocapsaceae bacterium | reverse complement strand
CAGATGTTTCCAGATAAGTTTTGAATCTGGTGTTATTTTTGTTACGTAGATTCTGGAAACATCAATAATTTTAAATGCTCCATTTGGGATGTTTTTTAGGCACAATCACTTACAAACATCTCAACTGTCTGTGTCGTGCATTCGCTTTGCATTACCATTAGCAATATCTACGAAGAAGAGGTCTGAAAGTGTCGTGCTATCAGTCATCTCACATAACAATTTCTCTGCAAGGTGAAATTGCAACCATGAACCAAGATCTGAGGTGACTAAGGTTTGAAGAATCAATAGGAAGAGACTGATACGGGTGGTATAAAATTCGGTAGTGATTGCACAATGAATTAATCGCAGTTATAAACAATATTACTGACTATAACATAATCAAAACATTCTATGAATATTCACACTCCCAAAGGCAGCTTTCCACCAAATGAGCAGATGAGGCTGTTAATCGACCAGTCTCACAAACGCTCAAAAGAATACGGTATTGACCGTGAAAAACGCAATTTTGATCATGCTAAACTCTCTCAAGAAGAGTTAACAGAAAGAAGGGGCAAGAATAGAGAAATTCTTGAAGTAATTTCTGCAACCATTAAGGAATTCTATGAATTAATGTCACCAGATGACTTTCTGGTAGCTTTGGCTGATAGTGACGGTTATATCCTGTTACTGGATGGAAGTAGTAGTATAAAGAAAATTTCTGAGGCTCGAAATTGCTCACCAGGTTACAGGTGGACCGAGCAAGACGTTGGTACAACAGCAATAAGTCTTTGTTTAAAAGCAAAGATCCCAATTCAGCTCAATGATAAAGACCATTATTGCAAACAAGCCCATGGCTTCACTAGTTCCGCGGCACCTATTTTGGGACAACAAGGGGTGTTGCAGGCAGTTTTAGTTGTTTCAGGAGATAACCGGCTTGTGCACCCACACACCCTGATGATGATAACCTCAGCGGCACGCTCGATCGAAAGACATATGAGACTGCTGCGCCGTAATAAAGAGATGTCACTCTATATTGGGTTTCTCGACAGTGTCATAGAGGCTTCAGGAACAGGTTTAATTACTCTGGATAAAGAATTGCGTATTCGAAAGATTAATCGTCAGGGCAAACAAATTCTTCAATCCAATGATCTTGAAGGAAAACCGGTTTCAATTCTCGGTGATCTCAACATAGATTTAAAAAATATATATAAAAGCCCGGATAACTGGAAAAACAGGGAGTATCATATTCGGGACAAAGACAGGGATATCCATATTTTTTATTCAGCTCAACCGGTTGTTTCAAAGGAGGAAAAACTGCTTGGTGCTGTTATTGATTTCACGGAATTCAATAATATCCGTAAACTGGTCGATAAAATTTCCGGCACAAAACCTTTTTTCACTTTCAATTCCCTTATTGGCACCTCACCTCTTTTCCTGGAAGCGATCGAATTGGCCAAACGTGCATCCCAGTCAAACTCAACTGTTTTGCTCCTCGGGGAGACCGGAACCGGTAAGGAATTGTTTGCTCAGGCAATCCACAATGGTAACGCACAGTCGGATCAGCCGTTTGTGCCAATAAATTGTGGTGCCATTCCCGGAGAATTACTGGAGAGCGAATTGTTTGGTTATGTGGAAGGAGCTTTTACAGGTGCCTTAAAAGGTGGTCGTTCCGGCAAGTTTGCCATGGCAAACGGAGGAACAATCCTTCTCGATGAAATCGGCGATATGCCCCATGATATGCAGGTCAAATTACTGCGCGTTCTACAAACCGGCGAAATTCAACCTATTGGAGCACGAAAAGTCCTCCAGACTGATGCGAGGATCATTGCCTCTACCCATGTTGATTTACCAGAGGCAATTCTGCATAATCGGTTCAGACAGGATCTCTACTATCGCCTGAATATCCTGCAGATCAGGATCCCGCCTCTGCGGGAAAGAGGGGCTGACGACATCAGGCTCCTGGCAAATTACTTCCTTGCAAAAACCAATCAGAAACAACATTTTACAACAGGTGCTCTTGATGCTCTTACTTCCTACAGCTGGCCCGGAAATATTCGTGAACTGGAGAACACGATCCAGAGAGCCCTGCACGTTTGTGATAATAAAACTATTACAACCAGGGATCTCGGCCTAAGTGGCCAATCTTCAAAGGATGACAAAATACCACCGGGTACCCTGCAGGAAATGGAGCAAAAAATGATTTCAGCCATGTTAACTGCAACAGAGTTCAATATGGCTGAAACAGCTCGAAGGCTCGGGATTTCACGGGCAACACTTTACCGCAAGGTCAAACAGTACCAACTAGAAAGGATGTAGCCGAAGTACCGGGTTTTTCTAATGTCTAGCTCACTACTGTTGACAACCTCGTAAAAAGATCATTCAAAGTTTCAGATGGCTAAGTCAAAAAGTTTGATATACAAGGCGTAGTGTTTTTCTCAGGCCCTCAACAATACATGTGGTATGTTGTGGTTCTGAGAAAAACCTACAACGTAGGAAATCGAACTTTTTACGACGCCATCACTGTTTATTTTGAATGTCCGATACTACCCGGCTGAATTCTGACCCGATCTCCTT
>JAOZLO010000583.1 GCA_029934775.1 Desulfocapsaceae bacterium | reverse complement strand
CACTAACTCCGACTTCCCCCAAAAAAACGAAGCAGCATGAGAAAGAGATTGATAAAATCAAGATACAGGGTCAGAGCGCCCATTATTGCACCTTTTTTTACCATCTCGTCTCCCTGCTCCATTATACCGTCTTCCCCGATTTTTTTGATCTTCTGCACATCGTAGGCGGTAAGTCCTACAAAGATAAAAACACCGAGAAGGGAGATGACCCAGTAGAGAGAGGAGCTTTTAAGAAAGATGTTGACGATTGAGGCGATGATGATCCCTACCAGTCCCATGAAGAGGAAGGAGCCCAGTCCGGAAAGATCACGTTTGGTTACCAGGCCGTAAATGGCCATGGCACCGAACATTCCAGCGGTTATAAAGAATGTCGAGGCAATGGAGGATGAGGTGTAGGCGAGAAAAATCATGGACAGGGTCAGTCCATTGAGGAGTGCGTAGCCGAGAAAGAGTCCGGTAGCTGTCCCTGCCTGGATTTTGCTGATGCGGGCAGAGAGGAAAAAAACCATACCAAGTTCGGCGACGATAAGAATCATGAATACGGGACTGGCCACGAGGCGCATGGCCAGTCCACTGGAAGCAGTGAACCAGGCGACAACACCGGTTATACCTAATCCAATAGCCATCCAGTTAAAGACTTTGGCCAGAAAAATAGTCGAAGCGTCGTGCCTGGCCTGGGTGAGGGTAATCTGAGTGTTCGCTTTAGCTTGATACATGTCAAAACTCCTGTCTGGTAGGTTTGTGCAAAGTTTGAAAGAGGCAAATTATCGTTGCAGAATAACCATTCTGGTTCATCTTGCAAGAAAAATACCATCCCTTACCAGGCTGTTTGCTGATAAGAAGTTCTGCAATTTTCAGCAGACAAAAAAAGCGATTCTCTATATTCTGTTCATATGGTAGAACCTTATGGATCGATATTTATCAAGTATTGATCTTCCCAAGGTGGAGGAAATAGAATCTGGAGTGTTGTGATGAGTTGTCAAAATGATTTTAAGAAGTGGGTTATTGCTCTCAGGGATGATTTTCATAAACATCCCGAGCTGTCCAGCTTTGAAAAAAGAACTACCGAACAGATTTGTAATGTGCTCGAAACGCTGGATGTCCCAACCAGGACTTTTGATGATCTGACTGGGGCAGTGGGTCTTCTTCAGGGTGAGAAAGCCGGGTCTGAAAAGAGCAGAACCATTGCTTTGAGGGCAGATATTGATGCTTTGCCCCTGCAGGAGATGGGTGATAAGGGCAATAAATCAATAAACGATGGTGTCATGCATGCCTGTGGTCACGATGCCAACACAGCCATTGTTCTTGGCGTGGCAAAAAGAATTCAGGATTCAGGTTTGCTGATGAAAATAGATGGTGCGGTTAAATTTATTTTCCAGCCCGCAGAAGAAAAACTCGGGGGTGCAAAGGCGATGATTGAAAGGGGAGTCCTTGAAAATCCTGCGGTGGATCAGATAATTGCCGGCCATATGGATCCGAGTTTGGATGTGGGAACAGTGGGGGTATTTTCCCATATCGGTCATGCATCTTCTGATCCCTTCGAACTTGTAATAACTGGCAAAGGAACCCATGGTGCCCGTCCCCATCTGGGGGTTAATCCCATTACAGCTGGTGGCTGTTTTGTGGCTGGGCTGGATTCAATTATTGCAAGGCATATTGATCCTGCCTACTCAGCTGTCATCAGTGTCGGCACTTTTCATGCGGGAGGGGCTGGAAATGTAATCCCTGAACAGGCTGTCATAAAAGGATCAGTCCGCACTCATGATGAGGCTGTAAGAAAGAAAATATTAAAGGCCATTGAAAGCCTCGTTCATGGGATTGACGGAATGTTCGGCACACGAAGTGAACTGCTGTTTCGATCGGGTGCTCCTGTAGGGATTAATGACAGGAATGTCTGTAAATCTCTTCACAGGGCATCTGTGGCAGTGGTGGGTAAAGAAAAAGTAAAAACCCTGCCGTTTATCATGGGCAGTGAAGATTTTTACTATTTTACCCAGCAATGCTCTGGAGCTATGATGCGATTTGGATGTGCAAGTGAAGAAGATGGTATTAATCACCCTCTGCATTCGCCTGATTTTGATATTCATGAAGATGTTCTGGAAATTGGGGTTGACGTATTGTACAGGGCTGTTGAGAATTTTTTTAAGGAAGAGGAGTAGTCAAATATTAATAATCAGGAGGAAGATTGAAATGAAAAAAAGTATCAACGTGTTGTCTGTTTTGCTGATGATTTTCATCTGTTTTACTGTTTTTGTACAACCGGCCTTTGCAGATAAAAAAAATGACACCCTGAATATTGCATTCAGCAAAGAACTTGAAACTCTGGACCGGTATTTTAATACAGCCCGTGAAGGGATTGTTATTTCAAGGCATGCCTTTGATAATCTTTTATCCCAAGTTTACCACTTAACCTTTCCTTGTAAGCCGTAATTCTCTGAATTCACATAACAAACAAGCATTTCACCTCAAACAATTACGTCTAATAATATTAAGTATTGACTACTTGAAAATGTTATGCTATATACAGTTATGGTGATTTTATGTACGTCTAATAAATC
>JAOZLO010000100.1 GCA_029934775.1 Desulfocapsaceae bacterium | reverse complement strand
GTATAAGTTAATGAGAATGCAACTATTACAGAATATTTCCAGTTCTCTCTATAGCATTAATAGCCATTCAAGTCAAACAGCATATGGAAAATGATTGAGTAATTTAAGTAAAGATAAGGCTTGTTTTTTCTCTATCCATTACTGCTGTCACGCCAAGAGGCAGTGTTATGTTATGACGACGGTGGCCATGTGGAAAATTTGCCCAGATCGGAAAAGTTGCTTGTCTGCAAACCTCCAATATTCTCTTCCAGACCTGCTCTTTATATCGAATTTTTTCTATGTCATCCTGAAATGAACTAAGAGAAAAATCTCCCAAAATAAGCCCATTTATTTTCTCCAGCTTTCCAGCCAGAAAAAGTTGCGTCAGCATACGGTCAATTCGGTAAAGAGGCTCATCAATATCCTCAAGCAATACAATCTTATCGTCCCAGTTGAAGTCAAATTCAGTGCCAAGCAGCGTCACAAGGCTGGCAAGATTCCCTCCAATCATTGGTCCTGAAGAACTGGGACCGTCCTGCAGCACCTCAATATTTCGTGGTGTAACCGGAGCGTGCCAATTTCCGGTCAGGCAGTGATACAGTCTTTCAAGGGAAGGCCCTGTGGAGTTGTGCAGCGAAGTAACCACAGGTCCGTGCAGACTTATCAAACCGACTCGTTCGTAGAGGAAATTCTGCAAAATAGTTATGTCGGAAAAACCAACTATCAGTTTTGGGTTGCGGGCAACCTGAATGAGGTCTATCTGGTCTATCATGCGGAGACAGCCATACCCACCCCGCATCATGATGAGACCCTTTACTTCCGGGTCTGAGAAAAGTTTGTTGAACTCATGACCGCGGTTTTCATCATTGTCTGAAAGATAATCTGTTCCAGGCCAGAGGTTCCTGGGAAATTTGACCTTGAATCCCATCTCTTCAAGTATTTTAACTCCTTGTGCAAAAGAAGAAAACTCCTTTAGCTGTCCGGCCGGAGCAATGATTGCAACTGTATCTCCTTTTTCAAGGGGGAGGGGATAGAGGGGTGTTTTGTTCATCGATCAACTTTCTTGTTATAAATTATTTTCAGCCCTTTCAGAGTCAGCATGGGGTCAATGATGTCAATTGAGGTAGAAAAAGGCGCTATCAGTTCTGCCATTCCCCCGGTCGCTATAACTTTCAGTTCTTCTGTTGGTTGTTTGGTCATTTCAGACCGTATTCCCTTTACTAAACCATCGATCATAGCACCATATCCATAGAGAATTCCACTCCTCATCGCCTGCGCCGTAGTTTTTCCAATAATGGCCAGAGGTTTTTCTGCCACATCGATGTGTGGTAATTTGGCAGTTTTGCTTGCAAGAGCCTCAAGAGAAATAGCTATGCCAGGTAAGATTGAACCACCAAGATATTCACATTTTTCTGTTATACAATCGAATGTTATGGCAGTACCAAAATCAATGACAACAAGTTTGCATTTATACATACTCCAGGCTGCAATACTATTGACCAGACGATCCGCGCCTACCTCCCTTGGGTTATCAAGTTTGACGCTGATCAGATCTTTAATATCATTAACAGCTACTATAAAAATATCGCTTAAAAGATTGTCGGAAAAGTGTTTCTTACAGCATTTTATCCAGGCAGTTTCCAGTGTGGGTACCACACTGGCCAAAATAATACCTTTAATTTCGGTCTTATCAATTCCTGCCATGGCAAAGAGAGCATTGTAAGAAATTGCTAATTCATCGGCAGTGCTTTTGTTATCTGATTTGAGACGCCACTGCCCTATAAGCTTATTTTTACCGTAAAGGCCGGTAACTGTATGAGAGTTTCCAATATCGATTACAAAAAACATTTCTTCTCCTTATTTTAATTGGGGAGGAAGGTTATATTCTATTTGAATTGTTGGCTAAGATATTATATTGGAAAAAACAAGCGAATAATTTATAAGCCAATCAATACTAACCTATACTATGAGCCCACAATATGTATCCTTTTGTTATAATTTCAACGACCTTTGAAAATAAAAAAGATGGTGAAAAAATTGCCAGGTCGCTTTTAAGTGAGAAGCTTATCGCATGCGCACAACTTTCCAGCCCGATAACAAGTTATTATCGGTGGGATGGAGACATAGCTTCTTCGACTGAATTTATCTTGACGCTGAAAACAACAGAAGCGCTTTGTGAACAGGTTAAAGCCAGGTTAAAAGAGATTCATCCCTATCAACTTCCTGAAATCGTAGTTCAGGCTGTAATCGGAAGCAGTGTCGAATATACGGATTGGGTAGAAAGTGAGGTGAAAAAATGAAGCGTGAAACTGGCACAAAAAAGATAAGTTTCAGGCGGAGAAAAATAGGTGAGTATCGGTGTCACTGCTGCAAACAGAAACAAGAATTTTGCTGGAGCTGTCCCTGTGGTTTTCAAATCTGTAAAGAGTGCTTTGAAGAGAATAAATGGGGAATCAGCAATGGACCTACCTGGATCTGTCCTGATTGTGAACGAATCAGAATGATGTGAGGAGTTGATTTTAACGATGTTGCGTATTCAATGAAAATGCAATAGTATGTTTGTCCATTACTAACTTCATTCTATCTGAAAGACCCACTATGACAGCATCTGCCCATAATTACGACGAAAGTAAAATCAAAACTCTGAGTTCTCTTGAACATATCCGGAAACGTCCGGGCATGTATATAGGACGGCTGGGTGATGGATCAAACCATGATGATGGTATTTATATACTACTAAAAGAAGTTGTTGATAATGCCATAGATGAATTCATTATGGGGGCAGGAAAACGAATAAACGTATCAATTGGTGAAGATGGCAGAGTAACAGTACGCGATTTTGGCCGAGGAATTCCACTTGGTAAGATTGTTGACTGTGTCTCAATTATCAATACAGGGGCAAAATATAATACCGATGTGTTTCAGTTTTCAGTTGGACTCAATGGCGTAGGCACTAAAGCAGTTAATGCTTTATCTGAACAATTTCTCGTTACTGCCTATCGTGATGGAAAATATGCAGAAGCGAATTTTATAGACGGGGATCTCATTGAAGAAAAAAACGGCGAAACCAGGGAAAAAAACGGCACTCATATTGAATTCTCACCCTCTAAAGATATGTTCCCCGGCTTTCAATTCGATCTCTCCTTTGTTGAAAAAAGGATGTGGCGTTATGCCTACTTGAATGCCGGTCTTAAGCTGTACCTGGACAAAAAGCAATTTTACTCAGCAAATGGGTTGCTTGATCTGCTTGATAAGGAGCTCGATGGAGCCAACCTTTATAAACCGATATATTACAAAGAACCCACTCTTGAATTTGCTTTTGCTCATACAGATTCCTTTGGCGACAGTTATTTTACCTTTGTAAACGGAACATACACCAGTGAGGGTGGAACACACCTCTCTGCGTTTCGCGAGGGCATACTGAAGGGTGTTAACGAATATTCAAATAAAAAATTTGTGAACACAGATGTTCGAGACGGAATTGTAGGAACTTTAGCTATTAAGATAAAAGACCCTGTGTTCGAGTCACAGACTAAAAATAAACTTGGAAATACTGAAATTCGTTCAATAATCGTGACCACTGTAAAGGAGGCAGTCTCCAGTGCCCTCTACAAGGATACAGAATCTGCCGACACACTGATAGAGAAAATTTTCAGGAACGAAAAAGTCAGAAAAGAGCTGCAGAGTGTACGAAAAGAAGCACGAGCTAAAGCAAAAAAAGTAGCCTTGAAAATTCCCCAGCTCAAAGATTGCAAATACCATCCATCAAAAAAGAAGCCTTCCGAGCCTGGACAGGAAAATATGCTGTTTATCACAGAAGGGCAGTCAGCAGCCGGTTCAATCGTTTCTTCCAGGGACCCACTGACTCAGGCAGTGTTTTCTCTTAAAGGAAAACCGATGAATGTTCTTGGTCAAAAACTTGCCGTTCTGTATAAAAATGATGAAATGTACTCCCTGATGAGATCTCTGGATATTGAGAACTCAATTGGTGATCTGCGGTTTGATTATGTAATACTGGCAACAGATGCCGATGTTGACGGACTCCATATACGAAACCTTCTCCTTACTTTTTTCCTCCACTATTTTGAACCATTAGTAAAACTGGGCCATATATATATCCTGGAAACACCAATATTTCGTGTACGGCCCAGGGAACAAACCATATACTGTTACTCAGAGAAGGAAAAACAGCAGGGAACCACAAAACTTCAGGGAAAAGGAAAAAATAAAAAAGCTGTAGAGACCACAAGATTCAAGGGACTCGGAGAAATTTCCCCAAAAGAATTCAAACAATTCATTGGCCCTGATATTCGCCTGAAGCAGGTGACCCTCGATTCGCTGAGCGAGGTAACCAAGGTGCTCTCTTTTTATATGGGCAAAAACACCCCGGACAGGCGGAAGTATATTATGGATAATTTGATATTTGAAGAACTGGAGTAGAATTTACTTTATGGAAGCAACTGTCGGCACACTTCATCAACTGTTTGAAAAAAACTTTCTTGAATACACCTCTTATGTTATCCGTGAAAGGGCAATACCTACCATTGACGACGGCCTGAAACCTGTACAGCGCCGTATTCTCCAGACTCTTTTTAATATGGAGGATGGACGTTTTCACAAGGTGGCCAACGTTGTTGGCGGGACAATGAAACTGCATCCCCATGGGGATCAATCAATTTTCGCAGCTCTTGTCAATCTTTCAAACAAAGGTTTTTTGATAACCCAGCAGGGGAATTTTGGCAATATTTTTACTGGAGACAGGGCATCTGCTGCACGATATATTGAATGCAGACTGTCTCCTCTCGCCAAAGAGGTCCTTTTTAATAAGGATCTTACAGAATTTGTAGAATCCTATGATGGAAGAATGCTGGAACCAGTTACTTTACCTGCCAAAATACCTTTATTACTCCTTCAAGGAGCTGAAGGTATTGCTGTTGGTATGGCGACAAAAATCATGCCCCATAATTTTTGTGAATTACTGAAAGCTCAGAAAAAGATATTGTCAGGCGAAGAGTTCACTCTTTTTCCCGATTTTCCACAAAAGGGTTTTGTTGATGTAACTCACTATGAAGATGGTAATGGAAAAATTCGATGCAGGGCTCGTATAGAGGAACAAAATGAAAAAACAATACTTATCAAAGAAATTCCGTATACAACTACCACGCAATCCCTGACAGATTCTGTTGAAAAAGCTGCGAAGGCCGGAAAAATAAAAATCGTATCCATTAACGACTACACAGCAGAAGAAGTTGAAGTTGAAATTAAACTTGCACGAGGTGTCTATGCTAAAGACACCATAAAAGCGCTCTATGCGTTCACTGACTGTGAAGTTTCCATTACTCCAAACTTGACACTGATCAATGGTACGACACCGGAAACGACTAGTGTCAGTGAAGTATTGAAACACAATACCTATAAGCTCAAAGAAGATCTTCAAAAAGGACTCGAAATTGACCTGAATCGTCTGGAGGAAAAATTACATTCCAGACTTCTTGAGCAAATTTTCATAGAAGAAAGGCTGTATAAGAATATTGAGGAAGAGACAAGTTATAATGCAGTCATAAAAGGTGTTAAGGAAGGTCTGACCGGTTTTACTGAGGAATTACTCCATCCAGTGACAAATGAAGATATCGAAAAATTACTTGAGATAAAAATTAAACGTATTTCAAGGTACGATATCAACAGGCAGTTGAAAGAGATAAGAGGGATCAGGAAGGAAATAGCTGGAATAAAACGCTCCCTGAAAGATATGACAGGATACAGCATATCCTTCCTCAACAGCATCCTTGAAAAATATGGCGCACATTATCCCCGAAAAACAGAGATAAAAAGTTTTTCTGAGATGATTATCAGAAAAATTGCCCTGTCTAACCTTGTTATTGGATATAATCGCCAAACCGGCTTTATGGGCCACCTGATCAAAACCGAAAATGAAAAAGAAGATCAATCGGTAACCTGCTCAGAATATGACCGACTGATTCTTATATTTAGTACCGGCCTCTACAAAATTATTCCAGTCACAGACAAGTTGTTTGTCGGGCATGATATGGAGTGGTTTGGAATAGTAAAAAGAAATACAATTTTCAATATGATATACAGAGACGGCGCCGGAAATGTTGCCTATGTAAAACGGTTTAACAGCCCTAAATTTATACTCGAGAAAGAGTACAGGTTATTTTCGGAACATAAAAGATCGAAAATTCTGCTGATGAGTTTTGGTGAAGAAAAGTTTGCGCGGGTGAACTTAATGCCTTCTTCAAGAGCGCGTACAAACATTCTTGACATCATATTTGATGATCATCTTATAAAGGGGGCATCAGCTAAGGGAAAAAGGGTATCTAATCGAGTGGTGAGAAGGGTTGTCTCTGCCACGGGACCAAGAGTACTCCCTGTGAAAAAGAATTTGCCACTCCCTGGTTTCAGCCCAAAATCTGGTTTTACTCAACCTGCTGAAGGTTCCAAGGTAGACTCGGTAGAAGAGCAGAACACAAAAGATAAAAAAGAATAGCTGGAACAGGGAAGGGTGTTACCTTAGTGGTTTTAATTGCCCTTTAAGAGAGTGTCTACCTGCATGAGTTATGGTGACATCAACACAATCTCCTGGTTTCAGTTCTGTTGTTTTGGCACAGTGCACAATGTGGTTTGTTTCAGTGCGACTCTTCACACCTTCTTCGCTGCACTCCTCAACCATTACAGTTTTTGTCTTGCCGACATATTCTCTGTTACGATTGAGGCTTATTTCACCCTGCCGGGCCTGGAACCTTGCAAGACGTTCAGATTTAACCGATTCTTCAATTTTATCTTCGAATACAATAGCACGGGTACCCGGCCTGTCTGAATATTTGAATGAAAATGATCCGTGAAACTGAACCTTTTCAAGAAGATTCATTGTCCCTTCAAAATCCTGAGCACTCTCCCCGGGAAAGCCCACAATAACATCTGTAGTCAGTGCAATTTCAGGACAATATTGACGCAATTTATCAACTTGTGTCAAATATTGATCCACAGTATATTTACGGTTCATTTTTTTGAGAACAGAGTCGGAACCAGCCTGCACAGGGAGATGAAACTGATGACATAAATTATCTATGTCTTCAAAACAACGCATGAGTTCATCTGTCAAATCTTTAGGGTTGGATGTTGTAAATCGCAATCTTTTAAGACCTTCAATTTTTGAGACATCGCGCAGTAAGTCAGAAAATGAATAGGCCCCTGAGAAATCACTGACTGAATTCGTTTTACCATATGAGTTTACATTCTGCCCAAGCAGGGTGATCTCCTTTACGCCAGCCTTAACTAAAATAGCAACTTCATCTATTATATCATTGACTTTACGTGATACTTCACGGCCTCTTGTGTGTGGGACGACACAGTATGTGCAGTAGTTATTACACCCCTGCATTATCGTTACAAATTTACGGAAGGGCACTGTGGCAGGAGAGAGATCAGGAATAAGATTTGGAATATCGTATTTGTCCTCGAGATGAGTGATAACCTGTGGGCCATTTATAGAGACATTATTTAATAACTCACCGATATTATATATATTTTGAGTTCCTACTATAAGATCGACATGAGTCATTTTTGAAATAATTTTCTTTCCTTCCTGCTGGGCAACACAACCCGCAACACAAATTTTGAGGTCAGGTTTTTTTATTTTTGTCTTTCGAAGATAACCAAGCATACTCATGACTTTTTGCTCAGCCTTAGCTCTGATTGAACAGGTGTTGAGAATTATCAGATCTGCTCCATTGATGTCCATACCCTCTACATACCCATGGTTTGAAAGAGATTGTGCCATTATCTCAGAATCTCTCTCGTTCATTTGACAACCAAAGGTTTTGATAAAAAAAACTTTCTGATCCATAGGATATTGCAACCGTTTATTAAAATTATAACTATTTTTTCAGGACAATTTTGATCCGATACTGGCCAGAAGACAAAACAAATCCTTTGATAAATTTTCCGGATATCTTACAACGACCAATCCCTCTTTGGGGTTGAGGCTGGAAAGTATAGCCATATTATCATAGCCTTCAAGAATAAATTTTAAATAATGAAATTTATTCGGAGCAATTCTCAGGATAAGTTCTTCTAAGTTTTTCATATTGGTATTAAACGGAAAGAGAGGAATCGATATCAGTCATTGCACTTTTATTTTTTTCAAGAAGAGGATTAACAATTTCGCTGAGAAATTTTTCTGTTTGCTTCTTTGCCATTCCAGTAAACTGAAAAAAATCACCTACTAAATCTTCAATTTCATTTAAAGAGAAAGGAACGTTTTTATCTTCAGCCAGACGTAGTAGAAGATCATTGTCTCCACCTTGCTCTTTTACAACTTTTCCTGCAGCAAAAGAATGTTCTTTTATAACTTCATGCATATCCTGACGACTTTTACCTTTTTCAACCGCTGCCATAAGAATTTTTTCAGTCGCCATAAAGGGGATTTCCGCACTCAGCTGTTTTTTTATTTGGTTCGGATAAACAACCATATCTGAGGTAATATTAATAAATAACTTCAGAATTGCAT
>JAOZLO010000582.1 GCA_029934775.1 Desulfocapsaceae bacterium | reverse complement strand
TCGCTGTCATTGAATCAATCAGGCGCAAAAGGAAATTTGTATGGGTGATTGCCGTGTAACATTTCTTCCTCATGACATAACTGTTTCCGTACCATCAGGGGAGAGTTTGCTTAGAGCCGCGCTTGAGGCTGGTGTTCATATAAATGCTTCTTGTGGCGGCGAAGGTGTCTGCGGAAAATGCAGGGTGCTTGTTGAAACTGGCGCAGTCGATAAAGGGCTGTCTGAACGACTAAGCCAGGAAGATATTGACAAGGGATATCGCTTAGCCTGTCTGACAAAAATATGTGAAGATGTTTCAGTTCGAATTCCTGTTGAAACCGCTGTTGACAAAAGCGTCATGCGTCTGCAGGTCACTCCCAGGCGGACAGCTACTATTCAGCACCCGGATTTTGAGAGCCTGAAAGAGGAAGGTCATTTTATCCCTCCTGTTGAAAAAGTTTATCTTGAATTGCCGCCCCCCGATTCGCAGAATAATATGCCTGATGTTACCAGGCTTATAGAATATCTGAAACTTGAGGCGAATGAGCATAAGCTGGAACTCACTTTGCCGGTTATTCGAAAATTGGCGAAAGTTCTTCGTGAAAATGATTTCAAGCTCACCCTTACCCTGGTACGGCCCGTAAGAGATGATGGTAAAACACTTATTCTGAATATACAGGGAGGGGATGTTACTGCTGAGAATTATGCAGTTGCCCTCGACATTGGAACGACTACGGTTTATGGTCAGCTTATTGATCTTTCAACCGGTAAATGTCTGGCTGAAGCCGGCGATTTTAATGATCAGATAAGTTATGGAGAAGATGTTATTACCCGGCTTATTTATGCTGAGAAGCCTGGAGGTCTTGAAAAACTGCAGGAAGTAGTCGTTGATACAATCAATGGTATTTTGAAACGAGTTTTTGCAAAATCAGAAGTGGACAGGGAAAATATTTCAACTATCACGCTGTCCGGCAATACCACGATGACCCAACTGCTTCTTTCCATCGATCCCTCCAATATCCGGCGTGCGCCGTATGTGCCGACAGCGACCCTCTACCCACCTTTTGCGGCAGCACTTATCGGAATTGATATCAACGACCATGTTATTGCACTCGTCTATCCACAGGTATCAAGTTTTGTCGGGGGAGATATAGTTGCCGGTGTAATGGGATCCGGGATGTATATGCATGAAGAGCTGACGCTTTTTCTCGATATAGGTACCAATGCTGAACTGGTCATTGGAAACAGGGACTGGCTGGCATGTACAGCCTGTTCGGCCGGCCCCGCTTTTGAGGGTGGTGGGATAGAGTTTGGAATGCGAGCGGCTAAAGGAGCCATTGAGGATTTTTCTCTCGATCCGGTGACTTTTGAACCGATGATTTTTACCATCGGTGATGTCAGGCCAAAGGGTATTTGTGGATCTGGTCTGATCACTATGACGGCTGTAATGTTTGAAATGGGAATAATTAATAACAGCGGTACGTTTAATCGGGAACTTGGGACTCCACGGATAAGGAAAAAAAATGATGTCTGGGAGTATGTAATAGCCTGGAAAGATGAAACTCAGATAGATCGGGATATTGCCCTGACTGAACCGGACATCGAGAATCTTATCCGCGCCAAAGGCGCCATATACAGCGGTTGTATGACCCTTCTTGAGGAAGTGGGTCTGACGCTTGATATGGTGGAGCATATCATTCTTGCCGGTGGTTTTGGCAGTTATATCGATCTTGAAAAGGCTATGACGATAGGTCTTTTACCGGAAATTGATCCGGATTGTGTTACTTTCATAGGAAATGGGTCCCTCATGGGCGCTCGAATGAGTTCTTTAACAAACAGAATTCGCAAAGATGTTTTTAAGGTTACCCAGAAAATGACTAATTTTGAGCTTTCTGAGACGCCTTCGTATATGGATAATTATATTGCGGCTATGTTTTTGCCACACACGGAAATAGAAAAATTTCCGCGATTAAATGAACGTATGAAGGTTAGAAAGAAACAGAATAAGGTTTCGATCGCTGACTAGGACAGCGTCCTAGAGTGTCGTCTGAGAACAGAAATTTCTCATCAAATCGAGTCAGTTGCTGGACTCGTGTCATGCCCGCGTAGGCAGGAATCTATAGACGTTTATAATTCCTCTGGATTCAAATCTACGCTAGCCTGTGTTAATTTGTGTTATTTTATACATTTTACATTTAATCACAGGTACTCTGCAGAAGATAAGCGAAGAGTTTTTTATACCCCCCTGGTGGGGTGTTAGCAGGTTGAGTTTGGAATAAGGAGGAGATTGTTCTTTATACGACAATCTTCAGGATAAAAATATTCACCAGTAAGGAGGCTATAGTGGGATTTGAAATTAAGAAGGAATCCTATATCGGCAGCATTAAGGAAATTTCCATTGGCAAAGGGAACTCTGCTATCACCGTAGGAGGTGAGACATGTTATCCTTTCTATACTTTTGAAGGCGATATG
Source organism: Desulfocapsaceae bacterium (assembly GCA_029934775.1). Taxonomy (GTDB): domain Bacteria; phylum Desulfobacterota; class Desulfobulbia; order Desulfobulbales; family Desulfocapsaceae; genus Desulfomarina. The sequence goes on along the minus strand of JAOZLO010000582.1, from coordinate 116 downwards.
CCAAATAAGCCGATAGTGGCAATGGAAATTTGGGATATGGAGCCAGAAGACTGGCCGGAACCGGTACTGGCACATTTTAAAGATGTTGTTTCCGATCCTGCAGCCTGGGCCAGGAC
>JAOZLO010000581.1 GCA_029934775.1 Desulfocapsaceae bacterium | reverse complement strand
TCCGGCCTGAGAAAACTAAAATATAACAATATGACAAAAGTAATGGCCATTCCAATAGAAGAAATCACCCTGGGCTCAATACGATCTGACAAACGGCCAGCCAGAGGAGAAAAAACCGCCATCATAAGTGGCTGTGTTATTAGTACAGTACCGGCCATCCTCGAATCCATTCCCTTGATGTACTGCAGATAAAAACTGAGCAAAAATGTGAGCCCGAAAGTGGCACTATAGTGAATAAGGGCCGCAGCACTGGAGAGAGCAAACACCTTATTATAAACAAAAAGATTCACCTGAAACAGCGGCTCTTTGATTTTCCATTGCCGGTTTACAAAAAATGCCAGGCCAGCACATCCACCAATAAGCAGCAACACTCCTGACCACTGTGAAAGGGTGGAAAATCCATAAATAATTCCAACCAGTGACGGCACATACAGAAAGGCTCCTATCCTATCATAGCTCTCATCAGCGGCCTCTGCCCACTCCCCTTTTAAAAAGAAAATCAGCAGAGGCAGTGGAACAATGCAAAGAAGGAATATCACCATAAAGAGACTCCTCCATCCAAGGTAATGGGTGAGGAAGCCTCCGAAAAACGGACCGGTCAGCAAACCTATGTAAACAGCAGTGACGGCAAGCCCGAGAACCCTTCCACGCTGATGTGGTGGAAATACCGATGTCAAAATCGCCATGCCGGTACTAAATATCATCCCCCCTCCCAACCCCTGCATGACCCTGAATAAAAGAAGAAAAACCACATTTGGAGCCAGTGCGCAGAACAGCGAACTCACTGCAGAAAGTCCAAAGCCATAGGCCAGTATTTTTTTCCTGCCAATAATATCTGCCAATCTCCCCATGGGAACAAGAGACACTCCGGCCGCCAGCAGATATGAGGTGGCAATCCAGCTCAGCAAAATGGCACTCACCCTCTGCCCCTTAAATCCTTCTTCAATAGCCGGCAGAGCGACATTAACAGAAGATATCATAAACGGCGTAATAAAAGAACTGATCGTAGCCACAGTCAGAGCGGAGCGCTGAATGGTATTCATAGGTCTACCTTCACATTTATATTTCTCACAGGCTCCTACTTATTGCTGAGTCCTTCAAGAGTAATAAAAATTTCAACATCCTTACCCACCACACCTAAATCATAAAATTTCCCGGTTCCGATTTTGTAGGCAAGTCGGTCAATAGTCAGTTTTCCATTAAATCCAACCACTTTCTTCCCTTTTGCCGCCGGATGATCTTTTATACCTGCAAAGGTAAGAGGTAACACCAGATCATAAACCTGCCCCTTAACCGTAAATTTCCCCAGGACCTGGTACAGCCCGTTACCACTATCGGTGATCTTTGTCGACTCAAAGGTTAACAGCGGGTACTTTGCCGAGTCAAAAAAATCTTCGGACTTGAGATGTTTATCTCTTTTTGCAATATCAGTATCGATGGAATCTGTCTTAATGGCAAAGTAAAATCTACTTTCGGTCAGATTGTCAGAATCAAAATAGAGTTCTCCGGAATAATCACTGAAATGTCCTTGTACACTGGAAAAAATGTGACCGACACTGAAATAAAAATTGGAATGACCTTTGTCCAGTTCCCATACCCTGGCCTCTGCCAGTACAGACTGACTTCCTGTCAACAAGATAAAAAATGTCAAAAATATGATGTTTAATCTTTTCATAACATCCTCCTTGGGATGAGTTGATATATAGAATGTTGCTCGTGACTCACCTGAAATAGACAGTAACGATGTGAATCTCATGAAGACAATAATAAGGCAACCCTAAAAAACAAGCTTACCTATAGCTATTTGCGGCCTTGCTGTCTCTTTTTATAAGCAACACGTTTAATCCCAAAGAGTATGATAACTACAGCTGCAACAGCTAAGAGAAGAGCCGTTCTCGGCACAACGTGCTCAAATGATTCACTGACAAAGAGGATATGCACTCCAACCAGAGCAAGAGCCAGATACCCGAATAGTTTATGAAATATTCTCCATCTTGCATAGATGAATCCCATCCGTTGTCTCAAGAGGGAGGAAACAACCGTGGAAGCAATAACCAGGAGCAATACTGCTCCGACCATCTCAGGCCAGTATTTCATCCCGACAGGCAGGTTAACTATCCCTTCAGGAATCAGAACCAGAGCAACATGAGAAAGTACCAGAACAAGAACGAGTACACCATTAACCCGGTGCCACTGCACCAGAGAACGTACTCCAAAAAGTTCTTCTAAAGTTTTTCCTCTCACCCCAAGAAGAATCTGGGCAAGCAGCAGTACAGCCGCAAGTAAGCCGGCAATTTTTCCCATTCTCAGCAATATCTTGTCAATGCCGATTTTATACCAGAGAGTCTGGGATTCATACACAAACGGGATGGAAAGCGCCCCGACAACTATAGAAATGAAAATACACACTATGGCGAAGATACGCAGAATTTTACCGGACTGAGGACTCTTTCTCTGAGTATTGTTTGATGTTCCCATTTTTTCCTCTAGTGCCTTACTCCATAAAAGCTGTAATAAAAAACAAGAGATAAGCACCCTTATGAAGCCAGGGCATAAACTCCGACTTCG
>JAOZLO010000099.1 GCA_029934775.1 Desulfocapsaceae bacterium | reverse complement strand
AAGTATGAATAAATCAGAGCTCATTGAGGCATTGGCACAAGAAATAGACATACCTCATCGTGAAGCAGCCGCAATCACCACCACAATAATAGAGACGATGACAGAGGCGCTTGCCAGGGGAGAAAGTATTGAGATCCGCGGTTTTGGCAGCTTCATAATCAAGAAATACGATTCATACGAAGGTAGAAATCCAAAAACCGGGAAAAAAATTCTAGTTAAGCCAAAAAAACTTCCTTTCTTCAAAGTAGGAAAAGATTTGCGGGAAAAGGTCAACAGCAGCAGATAAAATCTGTTTTCACCCATGTTTTTTCAGGAGGCTGTCCTGGAAGGGGAATTATTAGACAACCTTCCGGGCAGCGCATCTGGTTTTGTAGATATATTCCTCTGTTCCAGCAGGAGTTTGAAAAAGGACGGTTATTTTCATACGATCCCGCCAACAAGGTCATAGATTTGTGTTTCACTGATTTTCACTTTGACTATATCGCCGGGGTTGGCAACGCCGTCATTTATATAGACGCAGCCATCAACTTCCGGCGCCTGGTACCTGGTTCTCCCCTCCAGAAGTAAATCTGTCTCTCTACTTACTCCTTCCACCAGAACGTCTTCCACTTTCCCTAAATACTTCTTCTGAATTTTTTTAGAAAGATCTGCCTGGAGTAGAAGCAGATGATCAGACCTCCTCCTTTTTTCATCCTCTGGCAACTGACCGGCAAATCGTTCTGATGGGCAACCTTCTTCGTTGGCATACCTGAAGACTCCAACATGATCAATGAGAGTTCTTTTGAGAAATGACTCGATCTCCATAAATTCCTTCTCTGTTTCTCCGGGAAACCCGACAAGAAAGGTGGTCCGTAGAGCAATATCGGGAAGATAATAACGAACTTTTTCCAAAAGTCTGTACAGGATTTCCGAAGTATATCGCCGATTCATTGCCGCCAGAACCCTGTCACTCACATGTTGAAAAGGAATATCCAGATAAGGAACAATCCTTGGATTTTCTGCCATCAGCTGGAGCAGTTCATCCGAGATACCGGAAGGATAGAGATAAAGAAGGCGGATCCACGGTATGGACGTTGCGGTAAGTAACTTCTTGAGAAGCAACTCCAGATCTACTTCTCCTCCAAGATCATCTCCATATGCAGTACTGTCCTGAGCTATAAGAGAAAGTTCTTTAACCCCCTGCCGTTCAAGGTTTACAGATTCACAGGCAAGATCTTCTATTGTACGGCTTCGAAGGTTGCCTCGAATCGAAGGAATCATACAGTAGGCACACCGGTTGTTACATCCCTCGGTAATCTTCAACCATGCTCTCTTTCCCGGGGTTGTAATTATCCTGGAAAGAGAGCTGTCCATGAGAAATTTTGGTGGTAACACGACTCGATCGCTCGTTTTTTCTTCATTATATAAAGGAGCCACCAACCGGGCAATACTACCCGCACCTTCTGTTCCGATAAAGAGATCTACTTCAGGAAGATTCTCAACGAGCATCTCCTTATATCGCTGTACAAGACAGCCGATCACAACAAGTTTTTTGCCGGAAATCTGCTGTTTAATTTTAGCAAGTTCAAGAATCTCTTCAATAGCCTCTTCTACAGCCGACTGTAAAAAGCCACATGTGTTGAGCAACATAAGGTCTGCATCCTCTGGCGTGTCAACAAGCTGCCAGCCATTTTCAGCCAGCGACCCGAGCATTACTTCAGAATCTACCAGATTTTTCGCACAGCCAAGACTTATCAGATTAAATCGTAACATGTCCAATTTATAGTGTTTTCACATGGTCAAGAAGCATAGTCATGACATCTTTACAGTGAGTTTTGAAGTTTATGGAAGAGAATCCAGGATTCCAGGATTCTCCCCACAGCTCATCAGAGACCATAAGCACTGCCGAAAATTGAATCCCACGGAATAGAGCTACTGAGCAAAGCGCTGAAAATTCCATGTCAACAGCAGAGACATTTTTTTCAGATCTCAGCTCTTCAAGCAGTCTTCTGTCTTCTCTATAAATGGCATCTGTGGACCAGACACAACCGCTTTTGTATCCAACACCCTGTTTTTCAAAGAGATATTCCAGCTTTTGATTGAGGGGTTCCGAAGGTGTAATTTTTTGCTCTTTACTGTAATAACGAGATGTTCCTTCTCCTGATAGCGCCAAATCCGGTAACACAATATCTCCGACTCTCAAAGTCTCGGCAATCGCACCACACCAACCGAACAGGATTATACGAAACGCACCTAGTGCAATAAGTTTCTCCATGGTCATCACTGCCATAGGTGCACCAATTGACGGCCCCGCAACAAAGCCGGAACCATCCTCTGCTACTGACAGATTTGAATTAAAGAGAAAACGAGACTCGGTTTTCCCCTCTTTATACACAGAGTGGGCACTCCGGGCCTCAAATGGATTAACCAGCAGGATACCGGTTTCAGGAATGGATTCTTCTTTCTTTCCCTGGCGCGGATGTATCAGGATATTTGAATCTTCTGTTCTGGTCATAGAAGGTAACTGCTGACTTTGAGGACGATAACTTTACAACAACAGAAAAAGGGGCTGCAGATTCCTCTGCAGCCCCTGGAACAAATACAGCACAATTACTCATTTTATTATCCCGCAACTACTCATGGAGGGAAGCATCTCAGAACTTCGCTAACCTCCGTATTTGTAACTGTTTACAGGGTGCCGTAGATTTTTGCAGGCGGGCCTGTGCTGCCTAAGTCATACGTAAGCAGGCGTGACCGCGAAAAGATCCGGTGCCCTGTGAGCAGTTACATTATCCCAACAGTGGATTAGCATATAGGAGAATAAGGGAGATAACCAGCCCATAAATAGCGACTGACTCAGCAAGAGCCATACCAAGAATCATAAATACCATCAGCTTGGGCTGAACTTCAGGATTTCTAGCGAGCCCCTGGCAGGCTCCGTTACCAACCGAACCGATACCGATACCTGCTCCAAGTCCTGCAAGACCGATCGACAGAGCTGCACCCACACAGATAAGAGCTAATTGAATATTTCCTTCCATTTCTTTCTCCTTACATTAAAATTGTTGTTTGGCCTTCTTCTTAATTTATATATCTTATATAACCGCCCTTCGGGCAGATTGAGCTGTGAGCAATGACGAACGGGTTAATGAGCATGTTCCGCTGCCTGGGAGAAATATACCACTGTCAAAAGAACAAATACCATGGCCTGTACGAGGGATACCAGCACGCCAAGTATCATAATTGGAAGTGGCGCAAAAAATGCCCCTGCAAGCATAAAGAGAATGGCAAGCAGAGTTTCCTTTGCCATAATATTTCCAAAAAGTCGAATAGAAAGAGACAGCATCCTGGCAAGATTACTGATAATTTCAATTGGCAGCAAGAGCGGGATCAGCCACCAGACAGGTCCTATAAAATGTTTGTAATAGTTTAACCCGTGGGCACGAAAACCGATAATATGATGGGTAACCCACACTATAAGAGTAAGTGCCAGGGTAGTGTTAATACTTGAAGTTGGAGACATGAACCCGGGAATCAGGCCAATGAGATTTGCAACAACGATATAAAGACCAAAAGTTGCAATCATGGGAAATAATTTATCAGTCATCTCTCTGCCCATATTTTCTGCAAAGAAACTGTCCAACCCTCCTATAACAATTTCCCAGAAATTCTGCCCTTTCCCCGGCACTATCTCCAGATCACCCAGAGTCAGTTTAACCACGAACAGGAGAAATACCATTACAAACCAGGTATAGGTCATGTACGGTGCACACAGCTGCTCGATAAAAGTATGACCTACAGGTCCGTGAGGAATAGGCAACCCCAGTTTTTCAAGAATAATTGAAATAAACAGTATTGGATGTTCCATAACCCTTTTTACCTCCTCCCACTGAAGTAATAGTGTCTTATCACGTTCATAGCGACAAATGTGATTGCCAACACTACCGTTGACAACCCTAAAATTAATCCAAAAATATTAACTACTCCGCTTTTGATAAAAAAGAGCAGAACAATACCAATAATTGCAATACGCAGCCAGAATTTCAACAGATATCCTTTCTGACCCTGTTTCGCTTTGACCTTCCTGTCATCAGGCTCCGAAGAAGATGTTATCGACTCGACAAATCCCTTTATATCTTTCTGAGATACAAAGAAACTCATATTTGAAATAACGCCTCCAGCCAGTACCGACCAGGCAAAAGAGACCGAGATAACAAAAAACGACCCTAATGTGAGGCCTGCAAGAACAATCCAACATGCATTCTGTATTTTCTGCAGGGACAAAACATCATCTGCCACTCAATCTCCTACCCCTCTTTATCTGATTTTTCATCCTTTTTTTTATTGAGCCAGAGGATTTCAAATAAAGATTTATATGCGGCTGCAATACCAAATGCCAATCCTATAAAAGTGAACCACGGTGCAGTTCGACCGTCAAAAATTTTCTGATCAAGGTAAATTCCACCACCCAACCCGATTATAATTGCTGCAGCAAATGTAAATCCTATGTGACCATAGTTTGCTAACAGATGAACAAATTCCCGCTTAATGTCTGACATCGCGTTCACCCACAATTCACAGAACTACAATACAAAAAGGTTTGGTATCATGACTCCACCGCAAAGTCAATATATTTTCACTTTTAAAGCAATTTAGTGAATGACCATTCAGTCAGTTTCAAGGCTTTAGCAAGGTCCTCTTCACTTTGAGCAGCGGATATAAAAGCAACCTCAAATTGTGATGGTGCAAGATAAATCCCCCGGGAAAGCATGTGTCGATAATGGGCTGCATAAAGATCTGTATCAGCCTTCATCGCAGAGTCAAAATCAGTTACTTTTTCATCGGTAAAAAAAGAGGTCATAAGAGATCCGACACGATTCAATTGTGTAGAGACTCCTGTCGCCACAGCAATGGCCTGAAGTCCTTCTCCAAATCTCTCTGCTTTCCTCTCAAGTTCTGTATAAAAAGTAGAATGCTGCAGTAATTTAAGTGCTGCAGTACCCGCAGCCATGGCAAGTGGATTTCCTGATAATGTTCCTGCCTGGTAGACAGGGCCATCCGGTGCAATCTGATCCATTATTTCCGCCTTGCCACCATAGGCTCCAACCGGCAGACCGCCACCAATAATTTTACCCAGGCAGGTAAGATCCGGCAATACATTGTAATACTCCTGCGCCCCGCCATAACTCAACCGGAAGCCTGTTATCACTTCATCAAAAATAAGCACAATACCCAGTTCTTCAGTGAGGGATCTCAATTTTTCAAGAAATCCTGGCTGGGGCATCACACACCCCATATTCCCGGCCACAGGCTCAACGATAACACAGGCAATATCCAGATCTTCGTCTCGGAGGGTTTTCTCCAGAACTTCTTCATTGTTATAGGGGATTGAAACTGTCTTTTTGACAATATCCTCAGGTACTCCAGGGCTTCCAGGAATACCAAGGGTCAGAACACCGGATCCGGCTTTTACAAGAAAGGAATCTGCATGCCCATGATAACAACCATCAAATTTTACGACCACATCCCTACCGGTATATCCGCGGGCAAGCCGTACCGCGCTCATGGTAGCTTCCGTTCCCGAATTGACAAACCTGATTTTCTCTATGGAAGGAACCGCCTCAACTACCATTGCTGCCAGTTCGATTTCAGATGGAGTCGGCGCTCCGAAGCTGGTCCCGTCAGCCGCCGCTTTCTGCACAGCATCGACTATATCCGGATGAGAATGCCCCATTATCATCGGCCCCCATGAACAGACAAAATCTACATACTCATTACCATCAGCGTCAAAGACAGAAGCTCCTTTTGCCCTGGTGATAAAAACCGGATCACAACCAACAGAGCGGCAGGCCCGCACGGGGCTGTTCACCCCTCCCGGTATATATTTTCTCGCCTCACTGAATAGTTTTCCTGAAACTGCATGTTTCATCTCTTTTCCCCTCTATTTTTGGGCTATCAATCAACAGTATCCTCCCACGACAAGATACAAGCTTGAAGTCTATTCTACCGTCAAAAACCCCTCCCCTTGATTTTCTGATATTTATGCACAATATACACTGTTATTAAGAAAAAGCCTATGAACCTGATCTTGATAAACGAAATAAATAGTTTCAAGAAATAATTTTACACTGCTGCATGACAATCAGACCTCTTTTCTGCTTGTCAACCAATAAAGCAACAGGTAAAATGACGGGGCTAACAGATCCTCAAATTAGATTTTTTTCGCTTTACAGGTTTGTTATGCTATAATAACGATTATATTTTTCTAAGGAGACAGTAATGGCAAGTGATAAAGTCAAGCAGGTAAATGACGCAGATTTTGATTCTATAGTAAAATCAGAACAACCCACTCTGGTTGATTTCTGGGCTCCATGGTGTGGTCCATGCAAGGCCATCGGCCCTGTTATTGAAGATCTGGCCGCCGAATACGAGGGTAAGGTTACCATCGCAAAAATGAATGTTGATGACAACCCCGTCACTCCAGGTAAATTTGGTATTCGAGCTATTCCGACTCTTATCATTTTTAAAGATGGAGAGGTTGTTGATCAAATTACCGGATCTGTTGGTAAATCACAACTTATAGACCTTATCAATAAGGCAGGATAACAATTTGACAAATAAGCAGATGACAATAAAAGACCATTATGAACTTATTATTTTAGGTGGAGGACCGGCAGGATTATCTGCCGGACTTTACGCGGCCCGTGCACGACTCGATCATTTAATGATAGAAAAAGCAGCTCCGGGTGGGCAGGTTTTATTAACAGACTGGGTTGACAATTATCCAGGTTTCCCTGAAGGCATTTCCGGATTCGATCTCGTTGAGAAAATGGCAGAACATGCCAGACGATTTGACTTGAACATACTGGCTGCTGAAGCTACCAGGGTTGATCTCAGTAATGAGAAGCGCAAAATTCTTCATCTTGCTGAAGGCAATACCGTCAGCTGTGATTCCCTTATCATCTGTACCGGCGCCAGCGCTAACACCCTTAACATCCCAGGAGAACTTGAATTACGGGGGAAAGGTGTCTCGTATTGCGGAACATGCGATGCCCCTTTTTACAGAAACATGCACGTTGCTGTTGCCGGTGGCGGGAATACCGCAATTCAGGAAGCTGTTTACCTGACTAAATTTGCCAGCCGCGTTACAGTTATCCACCGGAGAGATGAACTCAGGGCAACTAAAATTATCCAGGAACTTGCATTTGCAAACGAAAAAATAGATTTTATCTGGAATTCACAAATCACCTCTATTGAAGGTGAAACAGGAGTCGAACGCCTCAATCTCCTGGCGAAGGATGGCTCAACCTCAACCCTGGATGTTGAAGGCATTTTCGTACTCATAGGCGTTACTCCAAATAACACTGCCCTGCCGCTCGATCTGCTGAAAGCCGGCAAAGGGGGCTTTATCCCCGTCGACATAGAAACTCGTACTACTGTACCCGGAGTAATGGCTGCGGGTGATATCTGTGACAAAGATGTCCGCCAGATTGTTAATGCTGCCGGGGAGGGTGCAGTCGCCGTTCTCGCCGCTGAAAATTATATCCAGGGCACAAAATAGTCAAGGTTTGCTCACAATGCAGAATTTTAAGATATCGATAATCCTTCTTCTGTTTGTCTTTCTCGGTGGTTGCAGTGAACTCAAATCGACTTTTAACTTCACCTCCTCTGACCCTGTCGAAGAGGAATTACCGGCAAAAATTCTCGCTATCAAAGGCATGGATGACTACAATGTCGGGAAATATTTTACAGCTATTGAGTTCTTTGAAGAAATTTTAAACCGGTATCCGTTCAGCCCGGAATCAACTCTGGCAGAACTAAAGGCAGCAGACTGCAGTTATTACCTTGAACGGTACCAGGAAGCATTAATGCTCTATGAAGAGTTTGAAAACCACCATCCTACCAACGAATCCATCCCCTATGTGATGTTTCAAAAAGCGATGTGTCACTATAGGCGCATTGACAGAATAGACAGGGATACCACCGGTGCAGTCAACACAATTCAACTCTTTAAACAGTTGCTCAAAGCATACCCCAACTCACCCTACACCAGCGAAGCAAGGTCTCGCATTGCTTCGGCGACGGCTTTTTTAGCAAATCATGAATATTTTGTCGCCCAGTTTTACGTTCGTACCGAGAAATACAGCGAGGCGATAATTCGCTTAAAATACATGCTGGCAATGTATCCGAATACAGATATCGAAAATCAGGCCAGAGATCTCCTGGCACGGCTTGAAGCAGGCGATCCACCCAAAACACGTCTGACTTCCTGGCTGCCAACCGTAAGCATGCCGGACTGGTCATTTTTCAGGGAGAAAGACGCAGAGGACAGTGCAGTAGAGGAATTCGAACACTGATTAAACCATAACAGACTCATAAAAAGTCACTCGATGTCTACGCTTATCGGATGTCTACGCTTATCGGATGTCTACGCTTATCGGATGTCATCTAGGCACTTATACCCCCTTGTGGGGTGTTAGATGGTTAAGCTAGACGCCATCAAACCATAAATTTTTCAGAGAGTATCCAGTCATCACCGAGGGACACCTCCATT
>JAOZLO010000580.1 GCA_029934775.1 Desulfocapsaceae bacterium | reverse complement strand
CTGTGTCCTCTGTGGTCTCTGTGGTGAGAGAATGTGTCTTTTGCTTATTGAAAAACTTTGTTTTTCCGATACATGAACATGACAAACAATACTTACACGTGTAAGTTAGAAGGATAAAAAAAATGGCCATCTTTCAAGGCCTCCTCGGGGTTAGGTCAGCGTTTATATCCACACTGAGAATAACCGCAACTCTTACGGACTATGAGATTTGCTGCCAAAACGATTTTTTCTACCATGGCCGGCACTTTTTTTTCTATCGTTTTTATTAAAATTTTTGCGCCAAGGTAGCCCATTTCATATTTTTCCTGGCTTATTGTAGTAAGGTCAATACCTGTTAAGGTTCCCATTTCAATATTATCAATACCGATCAGGGCTATATCCTCAGGAATTCTTAAGTCTAAATCTAATAAAGCCTCCCGCACACCAAGAGCCATGTTATCATCCTGGGCAAAAATAGCAGTTGGTGGTTTTTTAAGCTTTACAAGCTGTTTTGCAGCATTGTATGCAGTTTTACGAGAGTAGTTACCCTCTCTTAAAAGTTTTGGGTCCATCTTTATTTGCAGGTCCAGCAAAAAATCTTTGGTTCCTTTTAGACTTGCTATTGCATTTGATGCATCTAATGATCCGGTAATGACAGCGATTCTGTCATGACCGAGCTTCCAGAGATGTTCAATTCCTTTATAGCCTGCTGAATAGTTATCAAGGATTACATAGTCAATTTTATTATCAAGAGAGCGATCGAGAGATACCCTGTTTATACATACAAAGGGAAACTGCTCTTTTACAAGAAAGTTTATATGTGGATCCCTGGCCGACACAGTTGAAATAATAATACCATCCACTCCGCGGGACTGCAGGATATCAAGGTATTTCTTCTGCGAGTTCAAGCTGTCGTTGGTAGTACATAAAATGATATTATAGCCGGACTCATCGGCAGCCTTCTCAACTCCCTTTGCCAGGTCGGTATAGAATTGATCGGAAATGTTATTAATTATTAGGCCAAGGGTATAACTGCGGTTACTGACCAGTGCTTTGGCAACGAGATTAGGCTGATAACCAAGTTGTTTTGCGATATGGACAATTTCCTGCCGTTTCTTTTCACCTACACCGGGTCGATTATTGAGTGCCATTGAAACAGTTGGATGAGAAACATTTGCTACTTTGGCTATATCCTTGATTGTTATCTTTTTGCTTTCCATCTAAATTTCAAAGAAAAATGACCTCGTTGCCTTCCGCAATATTTAATGGTACCGATTGACTGGCACGCAACCACTGATCACGTGTGTGACGATAAACATCCAATCTTTCGTGGCCAAGTCCCATTGCTTTTCGATCCCGATCCCGATTTTAATTTTGAATATCTCACTAATGACAGAGTTTGGTATTACCAATTTATGGGTAATAGGCAGGGCAGGAACATAATGCCCTTCGGGCAGCCTGTCTGTTGCTGAAGGAAAAACTTTGTTTTTCCGATACATGAACATGGCTTACACGTGTAAGCTACTTTACGAGTGAAAAAAATGTTTGTCAACAAAAAATAGACTGAAGGCTGTTAGCCTAAAAATCTTCAGCCTGCCCGAAGGGCATTACGTTCCGGAGTTGGCAGCAGCATCCTGACAATTGTTCCGTTACCTGGAACACTCTCGACAGTTACAGCACCATGGTGTGACTGCATAACACCTACCGTCAATGCAAGGCCAAGGCCCCTGCCAACAAATCTGGTGGTGTAAAAAGGCTCAAAAATACGGGACAGATTTTCCAGACTGATGCCATGCCCCGAATCTTTTATCTGACAGAAGAGATATAAGCCGTCTTTAAGCTTTGCATGCTGAAAAGCTACAGGGAAAGAATCCACTTTAAAATAACCAGTCCCAAATGATATTTCAATTGTCCCTGAATTGCCGTCAAGAGATTCAACTGCATTGTTGAGTATACTCTCTATAACCTCTTTTATCTGCTTTTGATCCATTGAGCAGTAGAGAGGCTTGTCAGGTGGATTGAATTTCAGAGAAATTGAAGGCTGGAACTGTTTTTTAAACGCGATGGTGCTCTCCATGACCAGATTTTCAAGAGGAACTTTCTTGAGATGGAGTGCTCTTTGTCCCACGTAATCCAGCATCATTGAGCCAACCTGAGATGCATCACTGGCTGCTTTTGCTGCATCCGAGGCCATGCTGTATTCACTGGATTCAGCAGGCAGGGAGCCAAGCATGAGCTCCAGGTTGCCCTGTACCGCCATCATGCCATTGTTAAAACGATGGGCAATTGCTCCAGCCATTGTTTTAAGGCTCTCAAGTTTGTTCAGCTGTTCTTCCTGGCGACTTGACTTCAGCCTCTGGGCCTCCTGAGCCTTTTTTTCCGTGATATCGTGGATCATCTCCATATTAAAGGTTGTACCATCGCTGTTATGGATAGGTGTCGCGACGATTTCAAAAGTACGGCCATCTGACCTGGTGAACTGGTACTGGGCTTTGCTGTGTTGTTCGATGATGTTTTTCAACTCGCAGGAAGAGCATGGATTTTCTTTGCCCATAATAGCGTGGTAACACATTTTACCATGATGATCTCCT
>JAOZLO010000579.1 GCA_029934775.1 Desulfocapsaceae bacterium | reverse complement strand
TCGGTGATATAGTAACCGACCTTACGGAGCTCTTCCAGATTGACAGCCTGGTTGCGAAGCTGGTTTTCTAAAAACTCATCTTCATTCTTCCATGGGAAGAATTCACCGTAACCCAATCTTTCTGCAATTTCCTGAAAAATAGAGACAACTGACTTGGATTCATACATAGGCTTGATAGCCCTTTGAAAGAGTGAGATGAACGATTCATACATCCAGTCCGCGACAATCCGACTCTGTTCGAGGTACGTACAGTCAGGCAATACTACGTCACAAAGCTCTGTGGTGTTGGACATGTAACAGTCGATGGAACAGGAAAACTCAAGTTTTTCAACTGCCCTTTTCATCGAAGGTTCATTGCCGCTGGACATAACCGGATTGCCAAAATAACAGATCATGGCCTTGAGTTTACCTGCATCCACATCCTGTTCAAAATAAGAGGGAATCCAACCGCTCCAGAGATGGCCCTTGTTGAGCTTAGTCTTAGGTGCGTTGTTTGGTGGTTTAGGCTGGTCATCAGCCCAGGCTGATGCCAGTTTAAATTTACGGATTAGAGATGGTCCACCCGGAGCATCAAAAGACCCAACCAGTGCGTTCAAAGCGATGAGGGCCTGGACGGCATGGAGAGTATTGGGCGCCTGGGTTACACCGGTCCAGCTGTTTGCCCCGGCTGCTGGTGCAGCAGCGGCAAATTCAAGGGCCAGCCTTTCGATGGTACCAGCAGAAATACCGCAAAGCTCAGCGGCCCATTCCGGCGTACGGGGAATGCCGTCTTCTTCTCCGAGAAGGCGTTTTTTAAAGGGCTCAAAACCGTAAGTCCAGTTTTCCACAAATTCTTTGTCAAACAGTCCTTCTTTGACAAGGACATAGCACATGGCCATTGCCATGGCTCCATCTGTCCCTGGTTTGATAGCAATCCATTCAGAAGCGATACCCGCCGTTTCGCTGCGTCTGGGATCTACCACAACTAATTTGGCACCTCGTTTCACTGCTGCCTTCAGCAGGTTAACCTTACGCTGGCCAGCAGAAGTTGCCAGCTCATTCATACCAAAGAGAATTATGAATTCAGAGTTTTCGTAATCGATCCAGGGACGTTTTTCACTGAAATTTTTCTCGTTGGCCATGCGTGCGGGGTTATCGCACATCTGTCTGTGAGTTACTTTGTTTGGCGTTCCATAGGCGGACATAACAGCCTCGTGACACCAGTTATTGAAGTCGTTACCACGGTGGAAACCCACTTCTACAGGATCGATACGCTTGAGGTTGTCTACAGTTAGATCCAAAGCTTCTCCCCAGCTGGCCTTACGGAATCTGCCATTCTCTCGAATCAGAGGAGTTTTGAGTCTGTATGCGGAATAGGTGTTGTGATGGGCCTTGGCTCCTTTAATACAAAGCCTGCCTCCGCCTTTTGGGTCGCCTGCTAATCCTTTGCAGCCGGTCATGACGTTGTCTTTGACTTTTATTTCCTGACCACAGAGGCCCAGACATATGAAGCAGTGGGATTTAACGGTTTTGAGTTCTTCCGGGGCAATGGCTCCTTCTGTAAGCGTCAGATAATCATCACTTATCTCTAGAGAAGTAACGGCTTTACCCATTTGATCCAGGATCAAGCCATAAGAATCGTCAATAGCCTGTTGGGAGAGAATGGCTTTAGCAGACTCGCCTTCGCTGAGGAGAAAACTCTTTGTAATCCGGGCAAGTCCCCGGTAAAAATCGGTTTTTGCTGCATTGGCAAGCACTGCAGAGAATTCTTCTGCCCATTTAATGAGGTGGTTGTGCAGGAAATCAAACTCATCCTCCTGTTTCAATCCTTTGCCTGCTGCCTGTTCAGAAAAATGACGCATAAGCTCAAATTCTGCGGCGATATGATCATCAAGGTCAGAATAAGCTTCATTTTTGTGGAGCTCTGCCTTGTTCATGATCTCTCGCATCTTGAAAACGGGTTCCTGCATGACCAGAGGTTCCCCTTTGACATAGCAGGATGCATATGGAAATGAGGGGTTGTTGCTGGCATTGAGGAAAAGATCAGCATAGTCGTAGCGTATTTCGTTGTATATTTCTCCGGGGGTGCCAGATGTAAGCATGCTGTTCATCATTGAAAGCCCGGAGGATAAATCCTCGGAGGCACATTCTTTCTGGAGTGAATTGATTGGCTCAAGAAACTCTTTCCTGGTCATTTTTTCGATCAGGGATGAAGGAATTTCATCTCTATAGAGGGTAGAAAGAAATTGGTATACTTTTGCCCTGGCCAGGTTTGTTGCTTTAATATTCATACGGTACTCTCCTTTGTTCTGAGGATAATCTTACTGTTGATATTTTTAGATTGAGCAATACGTTCCGGTTGGCGCTTGATGACTTCAGGAGGTTGTCCCTGTTCAAAATCGGAAGTGGGATTTTTGCCAACAGGCCAGTAGTGTTTTTTAATCCATTTTATAATAAAGAGACTACAAATAATAAGAAGCACAGAAATGATAAAACAGAAGAGTGCTCCTATCAGAACCGGGTCGATGACACCGAATTTGAGGATATAGTCTCTGCCGAAGAGTTCAGAGAGTCTCTCACTTCGATACGCCT
>JAOZLO010000098.1 GCA_029934775.1 Desulfocapsaceae bacterium | reverse complement strand
ACACAAAAAATTGAGAGGGTACCTTCTTTAAAGCATCATTTATAAGTTGCTTTGGAAAAAAAACCCTGGCACCATCTGCTGTTGCACCTTTTTTAATGAGAAGATTTACCGTGACCTCATCTTCAACCACAATGCCTGTTTCTTGTAAAATATTCAAAGATGCGGCGTGAAGCATCTCAATTTCTGATTTCGTTGCAAAAGAAGCTTTTAATTTCATTATAATCTTTATCTCCTTGATACCGTAGTAAGAAATCGTTCAAAATCGATTTAAAACAAGGTAACACTTTTTCCCAACATTGAAAAAGGAGAAAGTGTTATGGTAGTATGACAGAGTATTGCTTAAGCGGCTGAGATAGCTATTACCCCCGTGAAAAGCTTCATCTTCTCAGTAGTGTCCGGTTAGAATTTCGAATTCTACGCTATCTGCAGTCACAGCTAAAAAGAACAATCGGTGACTCCGTTTATTAAAGTATGCAATTTTCTAACCGGAATAATTGGGGAAGATTAGTACGATCAAATCCTGAAAATAATTGACAGAAAGGATATTTCTCTGTAATTCTTGTATACGATATGCAGTGACTGATGAGCGGCAGATTTCTGCCGCTTTTTTTTTAGCCGAATCTGACAGTCTTTTACTAACTTTCAACGAGTATTTATAATGAGTCAAGATAACCAGACCCTTAAACAACGTCGAGAAAAAGCGGAAAGCCTCGAAGCGGCAGGCACAAATCTCTACAGCAATAATTTTAAGCCTGCCAATACTGTCCAGGAACTTCTACCCAAAGGTGAATTTCTGGAAGCACAGGAGACAGAACCCAGGACAAACTCCTATTCGGTTGCCGGACGTATTATGGCCATGAGAAAATTTGGCAAAGCCGCTTTCTGCCAGTTGAGCGACCAAACTGGTCATATACAGATTTATCTGAAAAAAGATAAACTCGGAGACCAAGCTTTTGAAGCGTTCAAGAAATGGGACATAGGTGATATTGTAGGTATTATCGGCACACTTTTCAAAACCAAGGTTGGCGAACTTTCAATTGCTGCCACTGAAACAACTCTAATCTCTAAATCGCTCAGACCGCTGCCAGAAAAATGGCATGGGCTGACAGATGTTGAAACCAGGTATCGTCAGCGCTATGTCGATCTCATTGTCACCCCGGAAAGCCGTGAGACTTTCAAAAAACGAGTAGAGATCATAAAACTGATAAGAGAATATCTCAGTTCCAAAGATTTCATGGAAGTTGAGACTCCCATGATGCAGCCTGTTCCAGGTGGCGCGACTGCTAAACCTTTCAAAACCCATCACAACGCTCTTGATATGGAACTCTATCTTCGTATCGCTCCGGAGTTGTATCTTAAGCGACTTTTAGTCGGTGGTTTTGAAAGAGTGTTTGAGATTAACCGGAACTTCAGAAATGAAGGACTCTCTACCCGCCACAACCCTGAATTTACCATGCTCGAGTTCTATCAGGCCTATGCGACCTATGAAGACCTTATCGATCTCACTGAAGAGATGATTTCCTCAATCTGTCAAAAGGTCAACGGCACCATGAACATCAGTTATCAGGGAACCGAAGTCAATCTGTCCCCCCCCTGGAAACGACTCAGCATGGATCAAGCCCTGATTGAAGTTGCCGGGATCGACGAAGCCATTCTCCATGATGATCAAAAGGTCATGGCCCTGGCGAAGGAGAAAGGTATTCAACTTGATAAACTGGCAGGATCCGGCAAAGCTAAAACCGAGCTCTTTGAATTATTGGTCGAAGAGAAGCTTATTGACCCCACATTCATAACTTCTTATCCAACCGAAGTTTCACCACTTGCCAGAAGAAATGATGAGGACCCGACAGTGACCGACCGGTTCGAACTTTTTATAACCGGCAGGGAACTGGCCAATGCTTTCAGTGAACTCAATGACCCGAGAGATCAGTTGCAGAGATTTGAAAAACAGATAGCAGATCGGGGCGATGATGAGGAGATACACCCTGAACTTGATAGTGACTATATCAGAGCACTTGAATATGGTATGCCATCGGCTGCCGGCGAAGGTATTGGCATCGACAGACTTGTTATGCTGCTCACCGATGCCCCGTCGATCCGGGATGTCATCCTCTTCCCCCATTTAAAACCGGAAAACTAGAAGAGCCCCGGAAAATGGGATTCAGTTCAAGGAGTAAGGTACTGCTATGTTCGAATGGTTTGTCGGCCTCAGGTACTTACGGGCAAAACATAAACAGGGGTTTATCTCACTGATATCGCTTATTTCTGTTGCAGGCATAACGGTGGGAGTTATCGCCCTTATCGTTGTACTTGCTGTCTACTCAGGATTTACCAATGGGTTGCGGGATCAGATTCTCGGAGTCAATTCACACATTATTGTCCAGCAGATGGGCGGCAAAATCAACAATTACGATCTGGTTCGGGACCGTATCCTGACAGTGAAAGACGTAACCGGTGCAAGCCCCTATCTCTATGCCCAGACTTTACTCAGTAGTGCCAGCGGTGGCAATGGCGTAGTACTGAGAGGAATGGATCCGGCAACAGCTGAGAATGTTGTTGGTCTTTCCCGTCAGATGCTGGAGGGATCTATCCATGACCTTACCAGTAACGATAATCCGCGTGTGCCCAATATTATTCTTGGCAAACACCTGGCCGGCGATCTTCGGGTAAGTGTTGGTGACAAAGTTCGTCTTATCTCGCCATCCGGCCCGTTAACGCCCATGGGAGTCATACCAAAAATCAAAACCTGCACGGTATCGGGTATTTTTGAGACCGGGATGTTTGAATATGACTCTTCCCTTGCCTATATGTCCATCTCAAACGTACAGCATTTCCTTGGTATTGGTGACGTAGTCCACGGCATAGAAGTAACTGTCAAAAATAAGGAGTTAAACAGGGCCGATCAGGTTGGTGAGCGTATTGTTAAAAAGATAGGCATAGGCTTTATCGCTAAAGACTGGATGATGATGAATCGAAATCTTTTTGCCGCCTTCAAACTTGAAAAAATTGGTATGTTTATCTGTATGGCCCTTATTATCCTGGTGGCCGCACTCAATATCATCAGTGCCCTGGTAATGGTGGTGATGGAAAAAAGTAAAGATATTGCCATTCTTAAATCCATGGGAGCTGCTTCAACTTCGATTATGAAGATCTTCTTTATCCAGGGTCTGGTAATTGGTCTGACTGGAACAATACTTGGAGTTGGGGGAGGCCTGGGTCTTTGTGAACTACTCTCTCGCTATCAGTTTATAGAGCTGCCTTCAAACGTCTACCCGATGACTACCTTGCCGATAAAAGTCCTGCCTGCGGATGTAACTATAGTCGCCGTCAGTTCCATTGTAATTACACTTCTGGCAACCCTTTATCCTTCCTGGAAGGCCTCCACGGTCCACCCCGCAGAGGTGCTCTCATAATGGCCATGTTCAGTGCTGATAATATTACAAAAACCTTTGATACCGGCTCTACTATAATCACTGTATTGAAAGATCTCTCAATAACCATCGAAGCGGGAGAAATGACAGCTGTCATTGGTGCCTCCGGTTCCGGAAAAACAACCCTCCTGCAGATTCTGGGTACCCTGGCTGCCCCCACGAAAGGAGAAATTTATTATGAGGGAGAGCCTCTCAGCAAAAAATCACCACGAGAAATTTCTCTATTCCGTAACAAGAATCTTGGCTTTATCTTCCAATTCCACCACCTTCTGCCAGACTTCACTACACTTGAGAATGTGATGATGCCTGCGCTCATTGCAGGACGCAAGCGAAAAGAAATGAGTCGTCCTGCTGGAAAACTTCTTGAACAGATGGAACTCGACCATCGGCTGCAGCATAAAGTTTCTGAATTATCTGGAGGCGAACAGCAACGAACGGCTCTGGCCAGAGCATTGATCATGAGTCCCAATCTGCTCCTGGCAGATGAACCGACAGGCAATCTGGATTCCCGGGCAGGAAACCTGGTTTTTGATCTTCTCCATACTTACTGTCGTGAGCATGACCTGGCAACCATAATAGTGACTCACAACATCAGTCTTGCTGCCAGACTTGATCACTGTTTCACCCTGGACGACGGTATTCTACAGAGAGAATAAACAAATATGGCACCCTTTTTACTCAAGTTCCATGCTGATCTCCATGAAATTGAACCAGTGCCCACTTTTCGAGGCACAATCGAGTTCAATCTGTACAACTTCCACGTGACGATTTTCAATCTCAACAAATTTTTCAAGTATTGTTTTGATTGTCCCTTCTGTTTTTTTACTGGCGTCTAGATAATATGCACTGGTCTCCAGTTCCAATTGAAGTGCACTAGTCAAAACTCTTTTGACATCACCAAGCATCCTTTCAGGAATTTTGGCTTTCATTGTTTCGATACTGGATAAAATTTTTTCCTGTGTCGGTATTGGCGTCGTAAGCTTGTCAACCTCGATTGTGCCATACCTCTTTAAAATGTCGAGACTATAGTTAAGAAAATCAATATGTGACTGCTCGTCGTCTGCAAGACTCTGAAACAGCGCTTTCCCTCTTTTATCATCTACGATATCCACACCGGAAAGATAGAGATCTCTGATTTTCTCCTCATACTGGAGGGCTTCAATAAAAATTTCTGTAGAATCCATAAGTTCTCCTCAATGATTAAAAAATGGGCACCTTACTCCCGTTCAATAACCGCCTTTCGGTACTCAATAAAAGCATGCCGTGAAGCAATGTAGGGGTCAAGAGAAAAGAGTTTCAAATCCTCATAGAGATCAGGATTGAGAGAGAGAGTATTAACCCTGTATGAAACATAATATGCAAAATCGAGAACTGTACTCTCATGAAAATAGGGTACAGGGTGAGTGTAAAAATCCACTGCCAGTCCAATCGAATCCCTCAAACTCGAAGGACCAAAAACGGGCCAGCAAAAATAAATTCCCTCGTTTACTCCCCATTTACCAAGAGTCTGCCCGAAATCAGCATGTCTTGGCAGTATATGAAATTCAGCCGCAGCTACATCAGCAAGCCCATAAACCCCCAAAGTGGAGTTGATAGTAAAACGGCTTAACACCGTGCCCGCACCATATAAATCTCCCTGAAGCAGCAAGTTCAAAAAACGAATGGGCATAGCGAGGTTATAGAAAAAATTGCCAAAGGATATTCGCAATTCTCTTGGTAAAACCCAGATATAGCCATCAGTAACTGGTTTTATCGCCCATTCATAGAGAACATCATTAAACTCGAAAAAGAACCGATTCATGGGTTCCAGGGGATCACTGATTACGAATTCATCATCACTTTCAAAATCATCATCTAAGAAATCATCCGTCAGAAAATCGGGAACAACTACTTCTGTTGATTTATCACCTGCAAACGAAAAACCAGACCCGGCAAAAATAACAATTACGAGTACAAAAAATCTAATAATGTTCATCGATACCTTATCAGCCTATTCTGTAACTGCTCACAGGGCACCGCATCTTTCCGCGGTCACACCGGCTTACGTATGACTTATACGCGGCGCCGGCCTGCCTGCAAAAATCTACGGCACCCTGTAAACAGTTACAAGTATGGAGGTTAGCGAAGTTCAGATGCTTACCCCATGAGTAGTTGCTCTATTCTTTGACAAACAATATCTGGTATTGCGGGATAACCAGTCGAATCTGTTCAGTCTTGCCATATTTTTTTATCCGGTTGCGATATCTCGTCTGAAATGACCCGGCCGATGAATATAGTGTTAAATATGCAGATAATCTTCAATTATTTCAGCCAACAAGGGTGCCACAGAATAGACATCAACAATATCGTTACTCTCACTTCCAGGATACGTATCAGACCCTATTATTCTCGAAACAGGGCTCTTTCTGAATTTTTCCAGAGAATCCCCGGCCATTACCAGATGTGTGGCCATGGCTATGACATTTACAGCTCCCGCCTCCAGGCACCGTTCCGCAGTCTGGATAATTGAACCACCTGTACGTATCATATCATCACAGATTATTGCAGTTTTCCCCTTCACCACATTTGAAACCTGACTGATAATAGTCTTATCAGTATCGTACCTATCTTTATCAGCTGCTGTATGGGGACAGTTAAGAAAACTGGCTAACCGTGCCACCCGCTTGGAAAAACCATAATCGGGAGAGACAAGTACATAATCCTGCAAGCCGCTCTTTTTTATTTTGTCAACGACAAGACTGTCTGTCCAGACATGTTTGGCACGAATCTCCCCGGCATGAGCGTGAAGAACAGCCTCTGAATGCAAATCCAGAAAAGCAACAAAGTTGGGTCTTGCACGAAATATCTGTCGCGTCCGGGTGACCCCTTTGGGCATCTCAAAAGATCCGGGTTTAGCCCTTTCCATCGTAGAATACCCAAGATAGGGAATGATCACATTAATTGAAGCGGCATTCCAGTATCGTCCTCCGGATATCAGATCCAGCAATTCCTGATGAGATGTATCATTATGCGTTGCTCCAAGAATAACAAGATCCTTACCGGAAACATTTTCAGGAAAAGCGTGATAATACTCACCATCTGAAAAACGTTCCCGCACCATTTCGGTAAAAGGTATCCAGAGCCTTTCCGCCAGCTTATATCCAAGTTCAGTCGAGGCCTCATTTGCCACAAGAACAACGTTGTCTTTTTCCGCCATGGAAAAACCTCCGAAAACAATCCACCTGGTTTCTACCTGCAGCTCGAAATGCGCCAGGAAATAATTATAACGCTGCGACTATGGCATCGCCCATACCCACGGTACCGACGGTATCGGATTTGCCCAGCCCAATATCAGCTGTTCGAATACCACCCTCAAGAGTGGTTGCTACCGCCCGTTCAATGCCATCCGATGCATCATCAAGACCAAAACTATATCTCAACATCATCGCAGCTGAAAGAATCTGTGCAATGGGATTAGCAATGCCTTTCCCGGCAATATCAGGTGCAGAACCACCGGCAGGCTCGTAGAGACCGAATTTGTCTTTATTCAGTGACGCGGAAGCAAGCAGTCCCATGGAACCGGTCAACATGGCTGCCTCATCAGAGATGATATCTCCAAACATATTACCACAGAGCAGCACATCAAATTGATGCGGATCACGTACCAGCTGCATGGTCGCGTTATCGATATAGATATGATTCAGCTCCACATCCGGATATTCCTCTGCTATCTCCAGAACGACCTCTCGCCAGAAAACCATGGTTGTAAGGACATTAGCCTTATCCACCGAGGTCACCTTATTTTTTCTCAGTCTGGCCGCCTCAAATGCCATTCTGGCAATTCTCTGGATCTCTGAACGTTTATATCCCATGGTATCAAAAGCCCGTTCCTCAGCTCCCTCTCCTTCTCTCCCCTTTGGCGTGCCGAAATAAATCCCGGATGTAAGCTCCCTAACACAGAGGATATCAAAACCGGATCCAACTATATCAGGCCTGAGCGGACAGGCGGTGGTCAACGATTTAAACACCTTTGCCGGACGAAAATTACAGAACAAATCAAAATGCTTTCTCAAAGGCAAAAGAGCCCCCCTCTCGGGTTGCTGTTCAGGAGGAAGTCCCTCCCATTTAGGGCCCCCAACCGAGCCAAAAAGAATTGCATCACTCTTTTCACATATCTGCAGGGTTGTCGCCGGCAATGGTTCTCCATGATTATCAATGGCAATGCCCCCCACATCAGCATAGTCGTATACCAGTTCAAAGGAATATTTTTCCTGGGCCGCATCAAGCACTTTTATTGCTTCAGCCATCACCTCGGGGCCTATTCCATCTCCCGGCAATACAGCAATTTTTTTCATCTCTTTCACCTTCCCATTAATATTTTTAATACTTTATAACCAGTCATCTCTGCGTTCTCTATGAGAACTATCCACCTGCGGTGAAACTAATTTGACAGGATTAACAGGATTAACAAGATTTTTTTCTGTTTTTATCCTGAACATCCTGTCTAAAAAATTGAAATTCCTCTACGTTGAAATTAGAGACTTCTTATTTTACGTGGAATATACACCAGAAGTGCCCGCTGGGCACCGGAAAACGGTAAACACTGCTCAATAATCTTCTCGCAAATATAGACTTTATTTGCAATCTCATCCATATCTGCGACCTCTTCTTTCCACTTTGGTCCTTTCATGCAGACAACCCGCGCTCCTCCTTCTGCAAATCTTTCCACCATTCCCATAAAAACTTTCATATCAGCAACAGCTCTGGAGGTAATATGAGTAAAAGGTGTGGTTGATGGAAGTCTGTCTTCATCGTCTATTCGACAATCTAAAATAACTACACCGGTCAAGCCGAGAGTACGGACAATATGACGCAAAAACGAAACCTTCTTTTGCCGCGGTTCAACGAGGGTAAGCTGCAAATCTGGGCAAGCTATCTTACAAACCAGACCGGGAAATCCTGCTCCCGTTCCAACATCGAGCAGATATGCTCCCGGTTTTTTCAAAAGTGGTAAAATGGTCAGAGAATCTATAAAATGACTTTCCAGAATGTGCTCGTCGCTACTCGATTTGGCTATCAGATTAACTTTCCTGCTCCACCTCTTCAGCTCATTAAAATAAATTTCAAAACGATCAAAAACA
>JAOZLO010000578.1 GCA_029934775.1 Desulfocapsaceae bacterium | reverse complement strand
TTGTCTAACGGTATCAGGCACAATAAAAATGACCACCCACAGATCACAATCAATTTCAGCCATACGGAAAAAAATATCCAACTCCACATTACAGATAATGGAGTTGGTTTTGAAAAACCCTGGAGAAAGAAAATCTTTAAGAAATTTTTCCAGATTGAGGAAGCTGGAGGAGATCATGCCGGTGGAACAGGTCTCGGTTTATATATGGTGGAACAGACAGTCAAACTCCATAATGGAAAAATATTGGCACGAAGTGACGGGCCGGATACAGGAGCTACATTCACAGTTTCTTTACCCAGAAAGATATCTCCCTCAAGGCAGTAGTATCCGGTTAGGATTTTGCAAGTAAGCGAACTCGTGAGACTCCAAGAGGGTTTAAGGTAATGCAATTTTCTAACCGGGCAGTGCTGAATAAAAGCACCTTAAAGTAAGAGGAATCCAGTGGAAGAATCAGCTAAAAATCGAATTTTAGTCATTGAAGATGACCCCCATATTGCTGAAGGGATCGAATTGAATTTAAGTCTGCAGCAATACGATGTGAAAGTGGCACGAAACGGAATTGATGGTCTGGAGGCGTGGAAACAGTGGTGCCCAAATTTAATTGTTCTCGACCTGATGTTACCGGGAATCGACGGGATGCAGATTCTTAAGAGTATCCGTCTTGAAGATGAGCGACTGCCGATTCTGATCCTCTCAGCAAAAGGAGACCCATCCGATAAGATTGACGGCCTTATCGAAAGAGTGGATGATTACATGACAAAACCCTTCAACCTGGAGGAATTCCTGCTGCGAATAAAACGGTTGCTGACCAGGGATCTATGGCAACAGGAACAGGGAGACTCTTTTGCGGCCAGTCAAAACAACCAGAAGCCCTACATATTTGGAGAAAACAGTATCGACTTTTCCAGCGGCATGGCTGAATGCCAGGCCGGCAGCATCCAGTTGACCGAGCAGGAAATCAAATTACTCAAACTCTTTATCGTCAACAAAGGAAAACCCCTGTCACGGAGCAAATTGCTGGAAATCGGATGGGGTTACAGCAAAGGAACATCGACCCGCACCGTGGACAACTATATCGTCCGTCTCCGTCGATACTTTGAAAAAAATCCTAAAAAACCCACCTATTTCAAAAGCAGGCGCTCTCTCGGCTATCTGTTTGACCACGATTAATCTTGAGCTTTCACTATCCGCATATACGTGCAGCCTGAACCATATTTTTCAGTTTCGCCCTTACCTGATCCTTATTCAGCATACCTAGCCCACAATCCGGAGCAGCCATAAGACGACTGGAATCAATATGATTTAAAGCCTCTTGAAGACGTTCAGCAATTTCTTCCACGGACTCAATATATGACCGTGCAATTCCAAGAACCCCCAGAATTACAGTTTTACGACTGAATAATTCGAGCAGTTTCAAATCATTTGGACTGTGAGCATCTTCAATGGAAATGGCGTCAATTGCTGCATCATCAAGTGCAGGAGCAAGCCGGGTATAGCTGTCAGGTGAAGCTTTAAGATAATCGATACTGTCCACACGATCCGGATATCCACAGCAGATATGAACACTCCGGTTGACCTGGGCCGGCACATTGTGGAAACATCGCTCAAGATTTTCAACTCCGTAGGCCAGCGCTTCTTCCGGTTTACGGGCAAAAATCGGCTCATCGACCTGGATCCATGCACAGCCTTTGTCGGTCAGGCGAAGTATCTCTTTATTTATGGCAAGAGCCAAATCAGCCGCCAGTCTTTGATCGTCACCGTAATAAGCATCAAAAGTCGAGTCCATGATAGTTAACGGACCAGGGATTGTTATTTTAACCGGTCGATCAGTGGCCGATTGAGCTACCTGCCAATCCCGTACAAGAAATTCATCGCCTGCCTTAACACTCCTGTCAATAGTGGGGACAGATGCCACCCATTGACCATCCCGCATGGATTTTTGGGTTAATTCAGAAAAGTTGAAACCTGTCATATTGCGACAGTTGTAGTGAATATAATTTTCTCTACGAACCTCTCCATCTGTGACCACATCAATACCCAGGTCTACCTGTTCACGTACAACTTCCAGAGTGCCTCTATCCAGGAGTCCCTCCAACTCAAATCCACTGCTAGTATTACTTTCATCAAGTGCTCTGGTTGGATCCCCGGAAATAGTGCTTTCCTGCTGGAACCAATCCGGTATTGGAACATATTCCGGCTTGGGATAAGAACCAATGGTGGTTGTCAGAATAGACATGATTACAGCTCCTCTGTATTTTATAATGTGATGGCGTCGTAAAAACCCTTCATCTTCTTCATCACTGCAAATTTACTGTCGTTACGACGTACCTAAGTACGTCTCATTCCATTAAATTTACGCTCCTCGAATATGAAGTTTTTTACTTAGCCATCTGAGATTTTACTTTTTATAAGTTCATCATAATGTGATGGTGTCGTAAAAACCCTGAATATCAGATGGCTAAGAAAAAGCGGGCTTTTTCTCCAGCTCCTCCTTAACAGCCATGCCGATATTTTCCAGGGAAAAAGGTTTTCTTATATAACGACCTGCGCCCAGTTCCTGGGCTTTTTTCCCTTCG
>JAOZLO010000577.1 GCA_029934775.1 Desulfocapsaceae bacterium | reverse complement strand
ATGTTGCTTTCGGCCCTTGCAAGGCGAGAAAAATGAACAAGTCCAAAGCGGCGGATATTGCCCGGGATCTGCTTGACAAAGTTGGCTTGGCTGCATTTGAAAACCAGCTCCCGGGCCAGCTTTCCGGTGGGCAGCAGCAACGTGTCGCCATTGCCAGAGCACTGGCAGTCAGTCCCAAAGTCCTCTTGTTTGATGAACCGACTTCGGCTCTCGATCCGGAAATGATTGGCGAAGTACTGGATGTCATGAAAAATCTTGCTAAAGACCACGGCATGACCATGGTTGTTGTCACCCATGAAATGGGGTTTGCGGCTCAGGTCGGTGACCGATTGATTTTCATGGATGATGGAAGAATCGTCGAGGAAGGAAAACCTGGTGAAGTAATGAAAAATCCACAATCGGATAGACTCAAGGATTTTTTAGGACATGTAAAGCACCACTAGGAGGCTGTCCGAAAATAAGCATTTTTTCTCAAATCAAGGCATTTATAAAAAATAAGCACAGGCATATAAGTGATATGACGAGCATTATTTTTTATATAATAACGAAGAGTTGGGGGAAAATGCATTCTCGGACAGGCTCCTAGCTTTAAAATTGACGATAGGGGGTTGCCATTGTATAATTACAATGCCGAAGAGTATATTCAATCGGCATGCTCAAACTGCTGCATTTTTCGCCAGAGAGTATTTATGCTGACCCCCAGTTGTTTCGCAGTTTTCTTTTTGCTGAACCGGCACTCTCGCAGCATTTCTTGAATAATAACCTGTTCATATTTTTCGAGTCTCTCTTTCAGATTTCCGGAGAACTTCAAAAGATCTTGCTGTTGTATTTTCGTATTTTCTGATTCACCACTCCCGACGTTAAAAAATTGAGCAGACTTCGGTAAAGCTCCCTGTTCTTTCAACTCTTGAAACAGATCAGTAAAAAGGTGTTCGTCAGAGGTGGAACCATTAAGCAAGGTAAAGTAACTTTCAATAAATGAGGTGAGTTCCCTGACATTTCCTTTCCACTGGTGGTGTTTTAATTGTTCTACCATGTCTTGTGACAATGGCATAGAACCAGGTTGGCACATTTTTTTCAGCCACGATTCTATAATAACAGGAATATCTTCCACACGATCCCTTAGAGGGGGGATATGGAGTTTGAGCACGGCAAGGCGATAGAAAAGATCTGCTCTGAAGTAGCCATCCTGTACTTCTCTGTACAGGTCCTTGTAGGTTGAACTGATAATGTGCAGTTTCACCGGCACGTATCTATCCCCTCCGACTCGCATCACCTCTTTAGTTTCAATGACGCGCAAAAGTTTTGCTTGCATTGCTGGTGTGATATCTGCGATTTCATCAAGAAAAATGGTACCCCCGTTGGCCATCTCGAACAATCCTGCGCGGCCTCCTTTTTTGGCCCCGGTAAAGGCACCTTCCTCATGGCCAAACAGCTCGCTTTCCAGAAGGTTTTCCGGGATGGCAGTGCAGTTAATTGCCACAAACGGCTGTTTTTTCCGGTGGTTCAAGTTATGTATACTCTGGGCCAGTAGTTCTTTTCCTGTGCCTGTCTCTCCCCGAATCAAAATGGTGGCACCGGTATTCGCATAACGGGCAGCTTTTGTAAGCAGCTGTTTCATCGGTTTGCATTTATGTCTCATATCCGCAACTGTATATCGTGCAACAAATCCTTTTGAATATGAGCTTTCTTTCAATTTTCGACTCATATTCTGAATATTGTTGCTGTCTTTGAGGATGGCGACGGCACCTTGTGTATTACCGTCTATTTTTATGGGAAGTGAGCTTACAAAAACATTACTCTTACCAACCTTTTTAAAGATATCTATCTCTGGCTTGCCTGTGGAAATTACTTCAATGAGATTAATCTTTTCACCAAGTCTGGAGGATGGCTGACCTATATCATGTTTCAATCTTATTCCGAGGATCTGCTCTGCTCTTTCATTATAGTTGTCAAGTCTGCCACAATTATCCACGCTGACAACACCCTCGTCAATCATCTCCAAAATTGTGCGGAGCCGCTCACCACTGGCGGCTTCTTTTCTGCGGACGTCGGCTATCATTCTTGCATCTTCAAAAGCCAGTTCCACGGAACTTTTTCTGGGAACATTGATAATACCGGTGCCTCCTCTGGCCTCCATGGTTCTTTTACTGATCCCACCACCGACGACTACACTAATCCCTTTGTCAGCAAGTGTTTCTACACCCCGGATCAGTTCGCTGGTATTGGTGAATATGAATTGATGTACTTTGACATCAAGGAGATTTTCAAGAATATCAACTCCGTCCGTAGGTTTGCCAAAACTGGAAAGCCCAATGTGATTTGAATAACCTTTGGCATTGATAAAAGCGGTGACAAGATCAAGGTAGGTTCTTGAGACATCGACTACAGGCTGGTCGATGGTTTGATTTATTTTTTGTCTCGTGGCGCCGTGTGCAAAAAATACCTCCGCGCCTCTGTCTAACATCCTGTAAGCTGTATCTTTTTCTTCGCCAGTTTTAATGACGGCAATATCAACTTCTTCTGTTTGTGGATTCACACAGTCGCGAACAGCTTCTGCAAACGTGCAGGAGTTACT
>JAOZLO010000097.1:7905-8562 GCA_029934775.1 Desulfocapsaceae bacterium | reverse complement strand
AAAAAGTACGCCAGGTAGAGGTTCGCACCAGCAGACTGGTCAATGACAGTCTTGCAGGAAGCTATCAGTCCGTGTTTAAGGGGCGGGGAATGAACTTTGATGAGGTACGTGAATATGTTCCCGGAGATGATATTCGGTCCATAGACTGGAATGTCACGGCCAGAACAGGCATTCCGCATATCAAAAAGTTTACCGAAGAGAGAGAGTTGACCATCATGCTGATGATCGATATCAGCGGTTCCGGAGATTTTGGCTCATCTGACTCTTCCAAACGGGAAATGATGGCCGAGCTCGGCTCAGTCCTTGCCTTTTCAGCAGTGAAAAACAACGACAAGGTAGGCCTTGTCCTTTTCACCGACTTTGTCGAACTCTATATTCCTCCCCAAAAGGGAAAAACGCACATACTCAGAATAATAAGAGAGATCATTTTTTTCCATCCCCAGGGAAAAAACACAGATCTCAAGCTGCCCCTTGATTTTATCAACAAGGTCATAAAACGAAAATGTGTCAGCTTCCTTATCTCTGATTTTTGTCTGCAGGGCGACTTTGAAGAAACACTCCATGATCTACAGCCAAAACTGCGGATTTCCAACAGACGACATGATCTCATTGCGGTGATAGTTTCAGACCCGAGAGAATTTGAACTTCCCGATGTGG
>JAOZLO010000097.1:0-7895 GCA_029934775.1 Desulfocapsaceae bacterium | reverse complement strand
TGACCCTTGAGGATGCAGAAAATGATGAACAGGTCGAACTCAATACCTCTGATCCAAACATTCGACAGCAATACAGTGAACATGCAAAAACGCGACACATGTCTCTGCAGAAAACAATCCGATCTGCAGGAATAGATATCCTCAATCTATTCACTGACGCTCCGTATATCCCTCCTCTACTCAGTTTTTTTGGCACTCGAAAAGGAAGGAGGGCATGATGAAAAACCTGTTCATCCTTTTTATCCTGCTTATCTCTCTTCTGCCTCCCTCCGCATCGGCAGAGAAGGGTAACGAGGAAGTGCTTACCCTGCTTAATCAACCGCAAAAAAATGCAACCCCTCAGCAACAACTACAACCAAATGGTCAACTCCAAGAATTAAGGGACATACACGGCCCGGTGGAATTACAAAAACAATCACGGATCCTGATCTATGCAACTATCATCATCTTGTTGCTCCTCCTTCTTTTTGCTATTGCTCTCTACATAAAGAAGAGAAAAAAACCTATGCCCGCACCAGTCCCTCCCTGGGAAACAGCTCTCGCCGAACTCAGCCAGGCCAGGGAATTGCTCTCTTCTAACCTGGCATTGCACTATATGAACAGGGTTTCCCTGATACTCCGAAACTATGTTGAATCCCGTTTTGCCATCAAATCAACACGGCAAACCACCAGAGAATTTCTCTCTGATCTCAATAAATCTTCCACCGATCGAGCAATCCGAAGCTGCAGGGTTGAACTGCAGACATGCCTTGAACAGTGTGATAAGGCAAAATTTGCCCACCAGGTTCCCCCGCAGCAGAAGATGGAAACGATGGAAAATGCTATTGTCATTTTTATAGAGAAAACCAGGCCGAACCCTGATTCAAAAGGAGGAACCCCGTGAGATTTCTCCACCCTGAATTCCTCTGGCTCCTCACCTTTATACCACTCTTTGCCTTGCTTTTTGGCAGAAAAGGTGCTGCTCCCGCTCTTACATTTTCTTCAATTTCCCTTGCTGCGTCTCTGGCCACTGCCAGAAAATCCCGACCCGGAACTCTCCTCTTCCTTCTGCGCCTGGTCGTATTTTCTCTCTTAATTCTCGCCCTGGCCAGACCGCAACAGGGGAACAGTACTACAGAAATTGAGGCCAGCGGCATAGATATCCTCCTTGCAGTAGACGTCTCAGGGTCAATGGAGGCAATGGATTTTACCCTGGGGGGGAAACCTGCAAACCGTCTTGAAGTAGTTAAGAAAGTTGTGGATGAGTTCATCAAACAGCGCCCCAATGATCGTATCGGCCTTCTGGCTTTCGGGGGTCGTCCCTATCTCGTCAGCCCCTTAACGCTCGACCACAACTGGCTGCAGAAAAGACTTGAATCTCTGCAGATAGGAATGGTTGAGGACGGTACGGCCATAGGTTCCGCAATCGGTTCCGGGACAAACAGGCTGAGGGATAAAAAATCCAAGTCACGGATTCTGATCCTTCTCACCGACGGCATGAATAACAGTGGACGTATCCCTCCTCTCATAGCTGCTGAGGCAGCAGAGACTCTGGCCATCAAAGTGTATACCATTGGTGCGGGTACCCGGGGAGAAGCACCCATGCCGGTTACTGACCCTTTAGGTCGACGCAGGCTTATTCAGGCTAAGGTGGACATCGATGAAGAAACACTGACAGAGGTCGCCGAACTGACAGGAGCTCGTTATTTTCGTGCGACAGACACCGCGTCTCTTGAGAAAATATACAAAGAAATAAATGATATGGAGACTACCACCAGGACAATTAAAAAATTTGAACATTACCGGGAACTCTTTGGGTTCTTTATCCTGGCGGCCCTGATGCTGCTCTGTGTTGAAATTGTCCTGGCTCGGAAAAAACTTCCATAACAAGGCAGATAAACAATGAACTTCGCCCAACCTCTCTGGCTGATTAGCGGATTTGGTGTCTGTATAGCTCTCTCATTGCTCATCCGGGCTCTGCACGAACGCAGAAAGACTCAACTTGCAAAATTTGCCGCCCGCAAGTTGTTGAGCAGGCTCACCAAAAATATCTCAAACCGCAAACGACGAATTAAGAACATAATTATTATCAGTGCTGTTTTTATGTGCTTTGTGGCTCTTGCCCGTCCCCAGTACGGCTTCAAATGGGTTGAAATAAAACGGAAAGGTATTGACATACTCTTTGCTCTCGATACCTCAAAAAGTATGCTGGCAGAAGATATTAAGCCGAATCGACTGGAGCGGGCCCACTACGCCATTCTTGATTTTGTCCGACAGCTTGACGGGGATCGTGTAGGACTCATGCCCTTTGCCGGTTCCGCCTTTCTTATGTGCCCACTCACCCTTGATTATAATGCCTTTGAACACTCCCTCTCCGCGGTAACTGCTGATATTATCCCCCAGGGAGGAACCGGCATCGCTGCAGTCATCAATACAGCAACGATGACCTTAAACAATAGCGCAAACCATAAAATTCTCATTCTCATTACGGATGGTGAAGACCTCCAGGGAGACGCTCTTCAGGCCGCAACCGATGGAGCGGCGGAAGGACTGACTATCTATACAGTAGGTGTAGGAACAGGAGAAGGGGAACTTATTCCCCTAGCGGGAGGAGGATTCGTAAAGGACAGACAGGGAAAGTTTATCACCTCAAAACTCGATGAACAGACACTTGAAAAAATTGCTGAAAAAAGTAACGGACTTTATGTGCCCCTGGGCAGCAGCGGAGAAGGCCTTGAAACCGTCTATCAACAGAAGCTTTCGCTCATCCCGAAAGAGGAACTGGCGGAAAGAAGGAAAAAGGTCCCCCTTGAGCGATTTGAATACCCTCTTGCCCTGGCAATTATTCTACTCATATGTGATTTTCTCCTGAGCGAAAGAAAATCAAAAAAATCCCTTACCCTGCCACTGATAAAATCGGTAAGCCGCAGGATACGGCGAAAAGGCAACCTGCTGACTCTTGTCCTTCTTCTCACCACGGGGCTGCAACATACAGAGGCCCACAGCTCGGAAGGTGAAGAAGCTTACAGTCAGGAGAATTATATTGCAGCTTCCGAATATTACAGTCAACGGCTTCAGGCAGCTCCAGATGATCCAAAACTGAACTATAATTTTGGTGCAGCTGCCTATAAGAACAATATGTTTGATGATGCTATTGCTTCATTTTCCAAAGCACTGAAAAGTAATAATGTCGATTTACAGAAAAAAGCTTATTATAATCGGGGCAGTTCCTACTATCGTAAGGGCCTGGGGATGGTACAGGGAGACCCGCAGGCAACGGTGCAGCAATGGCAAAAAGCACTGGAGTCTCTGGAGGCTGTTCTTGAACTTTCCAACGACGACAAAGATGCAGTATACAACCATGAACTGATAAAAAAACAGCTGGATGAATTGCAAAAACAGCTGGAGCAAAAGGAACAGAAAGAACGGCAACAGGATGATCAGAAAGGAGATCAGAAAGGAGATCAGAAAAAAAACGACAGCCAGGACCAGTCACCTGGAGA
Source organism: Desulfocapsaceae bacterium (assembly GCA_029934775.1). Taxonomy (GTDB): domain Bacteria; phylum Desulfobacterota; class Desulfobulbia; order Desulfobulbales; family Desulfocapsaceae; genus Desulfomarina. The sequence goes on along the minus strand of JAOZLO010000097.1, from coordinate 4,413 downwards.
AGATTCCCCACAGCCAGAGAAAAAAGACGGAGAGAAAGATGGAGATAAGGCTCAGGAAAGTGACCAGGACAAGATGAACCAGGCGTCAAATACGAATGACGAGAAGAGAGAAAAAGATGGCAAAGAGGAGCAGGCAGCGATGGATGCTCAAAGACAGCAACAGGGAAAAATGACTAAAGAAGAAGCAGAAAGGCTGCTCAATGGGCTGAAAAGTGAGGAAGGTGAACTTAATTTTGTGCCCCTGAGCCGTAATACGGAAACCAACTCCAATGTGAGGGATTGGTGATGCGACGGTTTGCTTTCTCTCTTTTTGTTACATACCTGATACTGCTTCTTTTTATACCATTCCTTGCCAATGCCGAGATAACAGTAGAGACATCTCTCAGTTCCCAATCTTTTCCCGTTGACCGTGCAGCACGACTGACAATCACAGTTTCCGGAGCCCGCTCCGCAGACATACAGATGGTGGAAGTAGACGGGCTCCGCTTCCATAGCCGCGGCCAGTCAAGCCAGGTGAACATAATAAACGGTAACTATTCTTCCTCCATCTCAAACAATTATATAATAGAACCCCTCAAGCCGGGAGCCTACACTATTCCACCACTTTCAATCAAAGCCGGTAAAGAGACAATACGAACCAGGACAATAACTTTTGAAGTAACTCCTGTCGGTCACAGCCAAACCCCAAACGAGGGCAAAACAAAAGGCACCGCTGATGAGAGTGACATAGCATTTATTCGTCTGACTGAAATATCGAAACACTACAGTGGAGAAGTCGTTCCCATCACAATCAAGGCATATTTTAATCAAAAATACCGAGCCAATATCAATTCCCTGCCTGTTCTTAAAACAGATGCTGTAGTCATGTCTCCTCTGAGCAACCAGCCTGAACAGACACAGGAAGAGCTGGATGGAAAAATCTACAGCGTCCTCAGCTGGAGCACGACCCTATCTGGAATAAAGACTGGCAATCATCTTATTCTCTTTGAACTTGATGCCACTTTAAACCTTCCCCGACAACGGAGAATGTCAACTTTTGGCGGCAGCAATCTTTTTGACGATTCATTCTTTAACAGTTTTTTCGGCGGCTTTCAGCAAAAACCGATTAAGGTTGTCAGCCCGGAACTTCACTTTAAAGTAATCGAACTTCCCACTACCGGCCGGCCAAAAAATTTCACTGGAGCAATTGGGGATTTCCGATTAACAACCAGTGCTTCTCCCCAACACGTCGAAATTGGCGAACCGATATCTCTGACTATCGAAATAGAAGGCAAAGGTAATTTTGATCGGGTGGAACCCCCTCTTTTTCCAACAACTCCCGATTGGAAAACCTATTCCCCCACTTCAGACTACTCCGGTAAAGAAAATATCTTTTCCGGCAAAAAAAGATTTGAACAGGCTATAGTTGCTAAAAGCAGCACACTCCAGCAAATCCCCTCCCTTTCCTTCAGTTATTTTGATCCTGAACAAGAAAGGTATAAAACCATTACCAGTACACCCATTACAATTAAAATTACTCAACCGGCTGTCCCGGTCCATAAACAGCAACCTGTTCAGACTGCGGCATCACTGCAACCACAATCAGCCTTGCCAGTTGTCCCGGTAGCCGGCATCAACAGCCTCACCCCTATTCATCTAAAAACTGGAAAGTTTCACCGAAAAATCACTCCCCTCTATAAACAGATATTATTTCTCTCAGGTGTCGGAAGCTGTTTTCTTCTTCTCCTTTTCGTTTTATTATTCAATATTCATACTCAAAACCTGGCAAGACACCCTGAACTCCACCTGCAGAAAAAAAGACGCCAGCTGTTGACTGAGAGTCTTGCTAAAATTTCAGAGGCAAAGGTTTCAGTTGACAGTTCACTCTTTCTTGCCCTCTGTCGACAATCCATACAGCAACAGCTTGGCCTGCTGTGGAATATTGAGGGGGCCGCTATCAGTCTGGCTGATATCAAGAACAGGTTAGACAGCAAAACAGGCCTCATAGAGATTTTCCAGGCAGCCGAACAGGCTGCTTACAGCACCACCAGCCTTTCACCTGAAATAATGCAGGTGTACTCTGAAAATTTGAAAAAAGAGCTGGAGGGACTCATATGAGGTTTTTCCGCTTTTCTCCGCAGTTTTTTACTGCACTCCTCTGCTTCCTCCTGTTTTCTCCCTGCCTGGCAGCAACTGGTACTGGTGATGACAGCCAGAACCTTTTTAAACTGGGGAACAAGGCCTATAGCAGAGGAGATTTTTCAGCTGCCACCGAGTTCTACGAGAAGTTGACAGCAATATCGGGATATGGATCGGGTGTACTCTTCAATCTTGGTAACAGCTATGCCCGATCAGGACAGATCGGAAAGGCAATTCTCAACTACGAGCGTGCCCTGCGTCTTGCGCCCACCAATTCTGATATCCAAAGCAATCTCGAGTTAGTCAGAAAAGAGAGCGGCCTGTTTCCAAGAGAGTATTCATGGTCTGAACGGTTTTTTCAGCTTCTAAATCTCGATCAATGGACGATGGCAGCCTTCTTTTTCCTGGTCACGTTCAGTACATTTCAAATCGTATCTTTAAAACGTCACTTCTCCGTCCATACGCGATGGATTATTACCACAGCCTGCTTTATGTTTTTTTTACTTTCCCTGTCGGGTGCGTTCTTCCGCCATCCCCTCTGGCAGCCGTTCGTTGTAACAGATGCGAACAGCAGCCTGCTTCTCTCACCCTTCAGTTCTTCAACTCCAACCGGCTCCATTCAGCAGGGCAGGCTGGTATATCCTGAAAAAACACACGACGACTTCAACTATGTCACAGATGAAACCGGTCGCAAAGGCTGGATAGCCTCTTCTTCGATTGAATCTGTTTTGTGAAAATCATTGCTGTGCCGTACTGATTCCCACTGTCACCATACCTCTATAAGTTTATCACTTCGCCGCTGCAACGACCGGGCTGGATAGTGCTTGAAGGATGTTGAGAATATCTTTGGTAGGAGCATCGTCTGCCCGCAGACGATATTTAGTGACCTCCGCCATACCAGAAAGTAAGTCTTCAGCAGGAAGAGTGGTCAGGGTTACCACATCTGCGATAACCATAGAGGGTTGTTTGAAAGTATCCATCAGGTTTTTATCTTGAGGTAAATCGGCACTGCTTTTCCCACCGACGATGATATCAATCATGGCAGGTAAACTGGTAGGACATTGCACCAGCCTGACTCCACGCATAAATGTACCAACAACAAAACCGGAGATATCACAGACTTTCCTCCCTCCTAGCGCTATTATTGTCCCGGACTCATCAAATCCTGTATCTAAAAGCTGATCACATATAGTTTGAACGGCGGTTAATGTTTTTTGCTGGCTGCCTGGCGGGATAGTGATGACATGATCAACAGAGCCACAACTCTGCGCGTAAAGTTTTCCAACAACTGTGTCGGTAATGATCACCACCATACCGTCAGTTCCAGCCAGCTCACAGGTAAAAGGCAAAATACCATTACCAACAATAAATTCATACGATTGGGCAGGACTATCAATAGTAAAGTACCCTGGACTTCTTTGAATAAAATCAAGTAATTTTTCTGTTACATCAGCAGGTTGTTTATCACCCGTTGCCAATTTAAGAAAACGTTGATACCCCGTTTTTCTTTCCTGCAGGAGTTTGACAATGTGTTCGCCTGGGTTGGGTACGTCAAGTAACGGCCTTCGATTATCTTTATCATTTTTCAATCGTGATAATATTTCTTCCGGAGTGGCGACCAGGCAAAAAACCCTGCCCCTGCCGCTTAATGCAGCAACGTTAGCGGGATCGAGCATTAAACGCCCTCCTGTTGAGATTACCAGCCCTTCTCTTTCTCCCAATTCCCGGGCAATGTCCGCTTCCATCTGACGAAAGGCCGACTCTCCCAAATCGGTAAAAATTTCTGGAATAGTAATCCCCTGACGATCTTCAATTAACTTATCTGTATCAATAAAATCACGCTTTAATTTCCTGGCAAGAAGTTTACCTACAGTTGTTTTTCCTGTCCCCATGAAACCGGTCAAGATAATATTTTTATTATCATTTTTTTGCATAATGTCAGTTCGAAAAAAGTATAAGAGGCAATGTCAATTTTGGTTTATTAACAGAAGGAAAGAAACAATAGCTGAAAATAGAGCTCACCAGTCTACTGTACACTGAGATTAACACACACCGCAAATGGAGTAAATACATACCGGAGGAACCGGAGATCCTTCACCAAACGTCCACTTCCTGAACACATGGCTGCGCGTCGTGTACAGGACTATCACTAATCTTGTGATGTTCATTAAAATAACGTACAGTAAAACGAACTTGGGAGAACATTAATCAGAGACATAGAGATAAATATTAAAAGGGAAAATCATGAGGCAGCAGAGTAAAGTACAGATCACTGTACGAGGTACCGTGATTGGC
>JAOZLO010000576.1 GCA_029934775.1 Desulfocapsaceae bacterium | reverse complement strand
CTTAATGATAAAGGAATAGAACAGGCAAAAAAGGCAATCTATAATGAAAGAAGCGCGATTATCCGGCAGGTTGACAAGAAAATAGAGCATTTGAGCACAGACAAAATACCCGTGGAAATAAGCATTTCCGGTGAACCTGGCACCCCGCTTAAAGTATCAGTCAGAACAGAAGATGTCTCTTTTGATTTATTTTCAGCCAGTGTCCTTGAAAAGAGGTCTTCTCAAAACGGCTTCTGTGGCGATTCAAACTCAAGCCAAGACCTAACAGATGGCTGTTTAGGGAAAAAAAAATCCACAATAGATCATATGGGATACGATGGATTGCTCAAAACTTTCAGAGCTGTGAATTCTTCGGGATATCAGCTGAGCAATGTTCTAGTAGAGGATCTCGACAAGGATCTGTTTCTCCCTTTTAAAGACATCAAATCAATGAAAAGGGAAGTTTTAATCACCTTAAATGATCTTGATGAGTTCACTCCGCCAATTGATCCCCCCAGAGTAGTAAAACATGCCGGTAAAAGAATAAAACCTTCACTCTCTGTATTAATATCATCCAAGTACGATTTACATCTTTGCGATGAAACCAATGTAGATTTTTATTTTCAGCTTCCTGATTGCCTCCAAAAAAATATTCCTGAATTTAAAAACCTCTTTCTGAACAACCCGCAGATATCACCTTTATTCCCATCTATTTTAATTGGAGAACATTTTAACGCTGCAGTCGATTTGCTTCAGCAAGTTCAACCCCAACAGGTGGTGACCAATAATACAGGCATAGCTTATTATGCCTGGAAAATGAAAATACCTTGGATAGCTGGGCCATACCTTAATCTGGTTAACTCCTTTGGCCTGAAATGCTTGAAAGAATATTTTAACTGTTCAGGAGCGTTTATCTCAAATGAACTCAGCAAAATGTTGATTAAATCAATTCAAAAACCGGAACAATTTAATCTCTTCTATAGTATCTACCACCCCTTGTTGCTAACGACCAGCAGGCAATGTCTGTTTCATCATGTTTCCGGCTGCTCAAAAGAGAGAGTGGATGAACAATGTATTCAAGGGTGTAAAAAATCAGCTACCATTATTAATTTGAAGAATGAAACATTTTACATCAAGAAGGAGCTGAAGAATCATAACTGTATATATAACAGTCTCAACTTCTTGAATTTCGATATTGCTGCTGATATCCCTGATAAGTTTTCATCCTTTTTCATTGATTTAAGAAATATCGAAACAGACACTGCGGTAACAGGGGATAAGTTTGTATTAATCAGCTTATTTACAGAGCTTCTCAATGGAGCTGTTGGGGCAAAAGAAAAAATTGCTGATTTGATCTCCCCTGTGACCTGCTCACAATACAAGAAAGATATTTAACTCACCTGAGTGTAGGAATCGTGATCATTGTCAATACTTCCCTGAAGTTTAGCCGTAGAAACCGTGTATTACCTGGGTCATACTGGAACAAAATGCTTTAATCGAAAATACTTAACCCAAGTTCGCAGCCACAAAACAAAACATCCTGTAATTTCATATTCTTACGATTTTTCATTCTTGCCGTATGGCACTACATCTTTTGTTTTTGTAGCAATTTGTCTTGTGATGCTATAGCCGCATCCATAACCACCGTAGGTTTATGACATTCCACTACCCCTTGCTGTTGAGGATCATGTATCACTTCTGATAAAGTCTTAGCCTCGCCTACATTTCCTTCATACACATGGCTGCGTATGGGGAAACCACTGCTGTCGAGCACCAGGGCCAAGGTAACGAGAGGGCAATCGGTTCCTGCAAAGAGAAGAGATTTCGCTCTTTTCCAAAGAGATGTTTCTCTATAGCAGATCTCTTTTTGAGTAACCATTAACCATTACACCAGCCCGAAGGTATTTGCCGATAAGTTTGAGACACGCTTATCTTCAATTCTACGTGATACCCGGAGCATCAGGACCTCGTGGGTGACGGTGTCAAAAAACTTTGACAGATCCATATCTACGGCTACTTTGTAGCCTTGTCCGATATACTCTTTTATCTGCCTGACACCATCATGGGCAGATCTACCCGGCTTAAAACCACAACTCGACTCCGAAAAATATGGTTCAAATATTAGTCCCCTCAAGAATAGCTGAACGTTTCCTGTCTGTTCTTCTTTGCTTCGTTTCTCACATACAGGCGAAACGTTCCACTGTATGTGCCGGGACTTTTGGATACCAGTGGCCCCGCCGGTTATTTCACTGGAAACTGCACCGTATTGCCCGGAAAGCAGGTCTCACCGGATAAGAACGTGAACTTCCCTTGCGTATCCCCTGCTCCTTAGGCGTCGACATGTTGTGCTGCCTTACCCAGAAACTCGGCCTTATATGACGTTTCTGTTCGTCAGCTCACAAGTTTACACTCCGGCTTCCTTCAGATCTTACCTCACGATAACGCCCTTGCCTTCAGTTAGTAATTTTGTTACGTTTCGCAATGTTACATAGAATACTTACAGGGGACTTTAACCCCATTAGTTCACGCCCATGCCGGGCGTACACAATGTAATTCAAGGGACAAGCGGGCAGTGCGGTTTTTCGAAGTTCAGTCTTGCGGCCAA
>JAOZLO010000575.1 GCA_029934775.1 Desulfocapsaceae bacterium | reverse complement strand
AGAGATCTTTGACCTAGGCAGTAACCTCACAGGAATAAGGTGAAATCGAAGTGGGAAAACGTCCGGTTAAGAGATGTACAGATAAGGTTAGGTCTACGGGAAATAAAAAGGCAGGAGCGATGATGCCCCTGCCTGATTTTGTTGGTGGAAGTGGTGGGTTATTTTTTCTTCTTTCTAAACCTTGCCCCAATAAGTCCTACTAGTCCTGTGCCAAAAAGGAGCATGGTTGCTGGTTCTGGGACTGGAGTCGCAGTATTACGGTATTGAAATTTATCCCAAAATGGTTCAAAGTCATCAGAGCTTATTTGCGTAACTTGTAGTGAATTAAATGGTGTATCAGTTACAAATCCATAAAAATAAGCGCCAAGCGCTGTACTTATGGTCACTATTTGCGACTCAATACTTAAACCAAATTGATAAGTGTCACTAGGCGGAGACCAGTCATCACTGTTGTAAAATTCATAGCTAAAACCAAATGCATTTACTGGTGTATTAAACTCTACCGTAAAATAGTCCCCTTCAGCAAACAAAGCGTGAACAACCTGGTCACCATCTAATAAGTTAGAGTATGCCGTATAATTTAGTACACGACCAGGGTTACTTACACTGTCAGGTTCACCAAGAGTGAAGTCTGATAAAATCATCCCGTCTATATTAACTCCATCGAGGCCAGTGTTTTCAAAGCTTTCCATATTAGTGGGTGAGACAGCACTTACAAATGATGATTCATCAGTATAGGTCCCTATAAGTGTCGCATTAGAAGTTAGAGATAAAAAAAACATGGAAATTGATATCAAATAAGTGACCATTAGAAATTTTTTCATAGTTACCTCCTGCGAGTTTTATAAAACCGTTAAAAGCTCATTTTCTCACCCATTAACTTATGCAAAAAACACGCCAATACAGTATTATACGGAGGAGTATATCCAATGCATTGTAATTTCAAACTGTTGCCGTGTTACACTATTTTTGGGTTAGATTTAAAGGAAAATGGGAAAACACTTTTTCGGATTAAAATTCCGGATTAATGAACTTTAGAACATTGAATTCAACACATAATATGTTACAAAATAGTAGCTCTAGGGTTGGCTGACATCAGCTTCCTATCACGGGAAAGATGCTCTTTCATTGATTTATCCGGCTGTGGACCTAAAGGTCAAGGGGGCGTCTCGCTTGTTCTTTTGAAGAAACCGGTCTACTCGACACTCCCTCTTAAAAAACTTGGGAATTGTTGGGAAAGTGGTATTAAAGAAGTGAAACGTTTTCTTGCTGTTAACCATTTGCAAAACAGGATTTACTTTGTTACTTACTTATGAAAACTGAGCAGCCGTCTCTTAAATCAGGCCTTTTATACTCCATCATTTCAGCTTTTTGCGCCGGATTTCTCGCGGTTTTCTTCAAACTTGGATATAATGCCGGCCTCACCACCGGAACCATGCTCTCGTTTCGTTTTCTTTTTGCTCTGCTCATTCTTTTGCCATACATTCTATTAACCAAAAGAAGACATTTAAGTATTGATAAAAAAACACTGTTCATGGCTTTTCTCTGCGGCAGCTTCTTCTACGGCTTGCAGAGTTATTTTTTTGCAGCTTCCCTCCAGTATATCTCAGCTTCAACAAGCAGCCTGATACTTTATATTTATCCACTTACAGTAACGATCCTCTCGGCAATTTTTTTTAAAAACAGGATAACAGGTAGTAAGATACTGGCAATATTTCTGATATTTTTAGGTTGTATCTGCGTGTTTTATGACGCATTTCATCGTCAAATGAATCCACAAGGCCTTATCCTGGCGACACTTGCAATGATTGTATTTTCCACTTATCTGATCTTTATTCAAAAATCCCTCATTAACGTTGACTCCACTGTTTTCAGCTTCTATGTAATTGCCTTTACAGCTCTGCAGTGTGTTACTGTTTATCGTCCTTTCTCTAATCTACCGGTAACCATGGAGCAATGGCTAGTGTGTCTTTTTTTGGCCGTTATCCCCACCGTTTTTGCCATTCTTCTTCTTTATAAGGCAATCGAAAGAATAGGCAGCAGCTATGCCTCCATCTTCTCCTCAATCGAGCCTGCTGTTACAATTATTGCCTCTGCAATTTTTCTCAACGACCCAATTAAGAGCTTGCAGGTTTTAGGAATGGCCTTCATCATTTCTGGTATCGTTGTACCCAACATAAGAAGAATGGCAAGAAACTGAACTATTATACAATTCGTCTACTGAATTTTTTTCTTTCTTTGACTGTATAGTTTGATATCATAGATCAGCCATAGGTGGAGCCTGCTGGTCACCCTTTTCTTCTTAAAGGTTCAAGTGTGTCAGTGAATGAAAATTGAAGAATCCACTGGCAACATTAACCATTAAAGCAATCCTGCAAGTTTATATGCTTCCTGTGAAGTTACTGTTTAGAGTGAACGAGTGATTTGCAGATCGGAATTTGAAGAGATACAGGAACAAGGTAAACTTTCAGCGTTGCTTAAATGGTTAGGATTGCCAGTTATAGCCTTTACCATTGCGATATCAATGTTAAATCATTTGCTACCTGCATCCTTATTCCCACGGGTTGCTGCTTCAAACCTTGCAAA
>JAOZLO010000574.1 GCA_029934775.1 Desulfocapsaceae bacterium | reverse complement strand
TGAATCTTTTTATCTGTGGGTAGGTTTCGTTGACATCTTTTTTCATTAAGATTTTAGTAAGATCTCCCCCTTTTCCGGTATTTCCACCAACGCCGGTTTCGTCTTGAACGAATTCAAATTCTGTTCGAAATGATTGTTCCGGAAACCATGCTGAAATTTTTTTAAATACCTCCTGAAAAACTATATAAGCGGCAAGTTTATTCCAATGGGTATCGTTCTTGTAATAGAGAGGTGTATTGTATTTTTCTCGTTGCAGCAGAGCATGTAAATTCAGCATATAATCAGGAAGCTGACTGTTGGTATGTTCGAGTAGTTGTTCAAAGCGACTGTTTCCTTTGACTTCCAGGGCGTTTTTCATCAGGTAGAGAGGGTAGATGGATTGCTTGTTTGGGGCAGCCATTAGCAGATATTTGATACCATGTTGTTGTAGCCATGTCTGCTTCCTCTCCTGATACGAAAGCCAGTTGTTAAGCTGGGTTAAGGTAAGAGATGTTTTGCCCTGAAAATCTTTAAGAAGATCAAAAGCATTGAAAAAGTACCATCCGTTGAGTCCTGTAATAACTTTCGAATTTAAACCAGCTTTGTTAAAGCGTTTATCAAGTTCTCTTTGGTACCTGTAAATATAAAATTCTCGATAGCCAAAATGATCCTCCAGATAGTCGTCAACAGACGAAGAGAAAGAGGTAAGTTCACTGAGAGATTGCGGTATTGAAGGTAGCAGAGCAAGGCTTCTTTTTTCAGCTTCACTCCACAGTTTTTCTTTGCTAAAAAACATGCTTAGAGGAGACATGAAAATAAGTGTTAGAAAAAGAGCAATCAGCAGAAAATCAGCTGTTCTTTTAACATGAGATAGAGCCATAAGATTTTATTAACACCCCCAAGGGGTACTTAACTGAGTGACGGGGTTACAGTCGTAAGGTACTAAAATCGAAAGTAAATAAATGGATTATATACCCCGGCCGCAAGACTAATTACAGTAAAATAGGTAAGAGATGATATCAATATAAGTTGTCCTATTGTAAATAGATATTCAAGGGAGAGGACTTTTTTCATAGTCTGGCTATGTAGATTTTGAGTACAAAAACGATCAATAGCTGGAAATATTGGAATAGAAAGCAACAGGGCTATTGAGAGTTCAAAAAAGAGTTTGCTGTCCAGGTATATTGAAAGTGCATGATGGCGGATAACCTCTCCCATGCCAAACATAGTGAAAATATAAGCAAAAGCGTCGTTGATGTTTTCACTTCGGAAAAGAACCCAACCTATTATGATAATAGAAAGAGTTAAAAGATGTTGTATTGGTCCCCACAATTTCTCTGTTATTTTACCGATTTTTGTTCTGTCGAGAATCAGGAATAGACCATGGTACAAACCCCATATAATAAAAGTCCAATTTGCACCATGCCACAGCCCGCATAGCAGGAAGACAGTAATGAGATTGAAGTACGTAATGAAAGTTCCGTATCGGTTTCCACCTAAGGGAATGTAGAGATAATCACGGAGCCAGCTTGAAAGTGATATATGCCAGCGGCGCCAGAATTCTCGTATCGATTTTGAGATATAAGGATAGTTGAAGTTTTCCAGGAAGTGAAAGCCGAACATTCGACCAAGGCCAATGGCCATATCTGAATATCCGGAGAAGTCGTAATATATTTGCAAAGTATAGCAGATGGCACCTAACCAGGCGAGGCCAGGTGATAATTCACTCAATGGCAAAGAAAAAATTTTATCAGCTGTGAGAGCTAACGGGTTTGCCAGGAGGACCTTTTTGCTCAATCCGTAAAGAAAACGTCTAACACCATCTGCAAAATCACCAGTAGTTACTTTGCGGTTAATAAGTTCCTTGGCAATATCGTGGTAACGAACTATCGGCCCGGCGATCAGTTGCGGAAAAAGTGAGATATAGAGCCCCAGGTTTATAATGTTTCTTTGTGGCTCAACCTTTCCTCTGTACACATCAACGATATAAGAGGTAGCCTGAAATGTAAAAAAAGATATTCCGATAGGTAGATGGACGGGGGTGAGATCAATTTCAGGCAATTTAAGTATCGCCAGTAAACCATTGAAGTTTTCAGTAATAAAATTAGCATATTTGAAAAATCCTAAAATAAATATATTGAGTATGATCCCAGATGCCAAAATTGTTTTAGAAGCTGTTTTATTTTCTCGACGGAAAAACATCAGTCGACCACAACTATAGTTTAGTATAATAGAGGCTATCATGATGAGAAGGTAAAGGTTTTCCCCCCAGGAATAAAAGGCAAGACTCACGGCGAAAAGCACTACATTTTTATACTTACCTGATAGAAAGTAGATCAACAGGGTCGCTGGAAGGAAGAAAAACAGGAAGGTTATCGAGGAGAAAACCATAAGTTTAGAAAATTGAAATGGAATAAAGGTGGTTAGTGGGCATTTTATTAACACCCCACAAAGAAGTAAATCTAACTGGCAATTTCAACTTATTTATCCGGAATTAAACTTACGCAATTTCCTAACCGGACATCGCTGACTCATATTACATGTTTTATGGTGTTTAAGCTTTAAACAAGAAAACCCCCGATGAGCATTATCTCAAAGGGGGTTTTGTATAAGAGGGG
>JAOZLO010000573.1:2189-2600 GCA_029934775.1 Desulfocapsaceae bacterium | reverse complement strand
GTGGTGAATATGCCATGATTAAGGCCGCAGCAGAAAAAGGATGGATTGATGGTGAGCGGGTAATGGAAGAGACGCTTCTTTCAATAAAACGGGCAGGAGCTGATATTATAATCACCTATTTTGCCAAAGATATGGCTAGGATTCTCAAACAGCGCCCGTAAAACCAGTCATCCTCTGATAAACTGGAAAAGTCTGGCCCGCATTTCTCACGATTTTTTTTGTGAGAGATGTGGGCCCTTCCACAAAAACCATGCTGCACAAACAGCAGCTGCGCCCAATGTGTCTGCTACTACGTCAAAAATGCTGACAAAACGCCCAGGGATGAAGGATTGATGAAATTCATCCCCTATACCGTAAAGTATGCAGCCACCCATCGTCAGCAGAACAACCCACACGGTTTTTTCATCCCTT
>JAOZLO010000573.1:0-2179 GCA_029934775.1 Desulfocapsaceae bacterium | reverse complement strand
TAAAGTACAGTGGCAGCCAGCACAGCATATACAGCAATATGCGCTATTTTATCAAACCAGAGTACTGGTGGCATGTATAAGCTGTCTCCCGGCTGATGGGATAGAAAAAAGATGGTTCCCATAATAACAGTCATGGGAACCAGACGAACTACTCTGTTTTCAATATTTTTCATGTTTAAAGAAAGAATTACGGGCTGGGCAGGTGTACTTTGCTAAGTTGTTCTTTGGAGAATTTTTTCCTGATCCGGCGCATGGCGGCACTGATCTCATGACTTGGAGCATCGGGTAACAGTTGAACACTCTTATCCAGGTAGGCAGTAAACTCGAGCTGTTTATTTCTGAAATCAAACATATGGCTCCAGTTAACCTCAATTGTCTCTGTATTTTCATAAATAGACGGCTCTAACGCTTCTCCATTTCTAGCCACCTGAATGCAGTCACAACCGGTCATCTCAAGTACCCATGCATCTCCTTCTCCGGTTGAGTAAAGGAAAAAAACGCCAAGTTCACTGTTCGTTTCTCTTCTCTGTACCGCCTGTTTCTGTATCTCCCTGACACTGTTCATCAGGGTTACTTCAATCTTCTGCTCAGGTGACAGCTGGTTTTTTGCACCCTGATCTACGTTTGCGCAGCAGTGCTTATATTTTTTTCCGCTGCGGCACGGACACTTTTCATTTCTACCTATCTTTGCCATCAATTGTACCATCCAAGAGTTTTATTCTGGTTTTATGAACACTTGCTGTAACCACAATCATGACAAGTTTCACATCCCTCTTCAAACCGGAGAACCCCCGAACACTCCGGACAGCTTGTCGCAAATCCCCTTTGAGTTCCCGCCATAAAAGATTTAAACAATTTACTCAATTGTGCTGGAAGGTCAAGCATATGTCCACTTGATCTGTCAAGCTGTTTGATAATTTCATCCATGGGAACATTAAAACGAAGTGCCAGAGATACCAGTCGACAGGTGGTAGTCCACATAGTTGATTTATCCTTGAGATCAACACGATTATCAAAAGGAAATTTAGCAAACACCTCCATGGGTTTCTCATTTTCATCAAAACAGACAATAATATACACCGATTTCTGATGTTGATCTTTTACTCGATACCGTTTGGCATCAAGAGTATCAGGTAGAATCTGTTTTACCGGCCCATGTTCCGAAACCATGGCGGTTTTATCTTTTTCAGAGGACTCCTTAGTATTCAGCACCTGAGACTCACGTGATCCGTCCCGGTACACCGTCAACCCTTTACAGCCCAGTTTGTAACCAGTCATATAGGCGAATTCAACTTCATCCCTGGTTGCACTGCCCGGTAGATTTATGGTCTTGGAAATTGATGAATCGACACCACTATTCTGTAATGTCCCCTGCATTTCAATATGATCCTCAGAACTGATATCCTGTGCTGTACAGAACACTTCCTGCCATTTTTCAGGAATCTCTTTCTGCCCCACAACCGTCCCGCTATCAGCAACCCTACTCATAAGTTCATCCGAATAGAACCCTTCCTGCCTGGCTATTTGTTCGAAATGTTTATTCACCATAATCAGCCTGTCACCATCCATCACATGCTTCACCATTACAATAGAAAAATAGGGTTCACACCCGGATGCACAATCCGCAATCATTGAAACAGTGCCGGTTGGCTGAATTGAAGTAAGAGCTGCATTTCTCCTCGGAAGATAGCTATTAAAGGCAGGGTCATAAGCGGGAAAAGGTTCTTTTTCCTGAGCCAGCAGAATAGAACATTCTTCTGCAGCCTCACGAATAAACTGCATGACCTTCCCCGAGAGTTCTCTGCCCTCTTCACTGCCATAGGGAATGACCAGTTGAATGAGCAGATCATGCAAGCCCATAATCCCCAGACCAATTTTTCTGGTCTTCATGGTCATCTCTTTAATTTCCGGGATAGGAAACCTGTTGCAATCGATAACAGAATCAAGGAAAATCGTGGCATCACGGACAATTTTCTTCAACCTCTCATAATCCACATCGCCGTTTTTTACAAAATTGGAGAGATTGATAGAACCCAGATTACAACTCTCATACGGCAGCAACCACTGCTCCCCGCAAGGATTGGTAGCCTCGAAATCTCCCAACTGGGGGGTTGTATTGCTTTTGTTGGCTGTATCGATAAACAGAACGCCCGGTTCACCGTTGTGCCACGCAAGATCT
>JAOZLO010000572.1 GCA_029934775.1 Desulfocapsaceae bacterium | reverse complement strand
TAGAAGAAGACGACCTTGTTAATCCTGGACAAATTCTGCTGCGGATTCGCGGTGAGTCCATAAAAGCAGACCTTAACCGCCTCATTACCAAAAAGAAACTTCTCAAGCAGAGACACATTCGCCTCACTGCATTTTTAAACAGCAACAGTTCTGATACCAACTCAGCTGAAGTATTGGCACCTGCAGAGCCCCTCTCCTCAGAAAGCTCTATCCTCTCCGGAATGCTCCTTGCCCAAAACGATGAAGCGCAGGTATTAAAAGAACAGATAGTCCAAAAATATGAGCAGATTCTTCTCCTTAAGCGTGAGAAAAAAACCATTCAGAAAAATCTCATAATTTCCCAGGAATCTTTTCAAACCCAGAAGGAGCTTTATGAAGAGCGGTTAGTTCCACAGACAAATTACCTGAATGCCCTTCAGGAAATTAACGCCCGCCAGGGACAACTGGATTCCATGGCTATCCAGATCAGGCAGGCGGAGCAGTCTGTCAGAGAATTCGAATGGCGCCTGCAGTCACAGGACTCTAAAAACAAAGATAATGTTTTACAGCAGTTAAGTATTCTTGAAGATAATCTTACAGAAAACAACGATTTTATCAACAAACTCAGGCTGCAGATCAGCAGACTTGAACTTCGTTCACCTGCACATGGGCTTGTTAAAGGACTCGAAATTCATACTATTGGCGGCATCATTCCTCCGGGACAACCATTAATGGAAATCGTCCCCCTGGATGAAGAGCTGGTTGCAGAAGTCAAAGTTTCACCAAATGATATCGGTCATATAAAAACCGGCGATCACGTCACGGTAAAAGTGACTACCTTTGATTTTTCCCGCTATGGATCTATAAATGGTACAGTAACCGGTCTATCGGCCACAACATTCACCAGTGAACAGGGAGTACCCTACTATAAAGGTATGATTAAGCTT
Source organism: Desulfocapsaceae bacterium (assembly GCA_029934775.1). Classification (GTDB taxonomy): domain Bacteria; phylum Desulfobacterota; class Desulfobulbia; order Desulfobulbales; family Desulfocapsaceae; genus Desulfomarina. Next base: position 1,682 of record JAOZLO010000572.1, on the reverse strand, counting down.
GAAAAACATTATGTTGGAAACAATGCGGAAATGAATAAAGTATTACCTGGCATGATAGTAAACGCAGACATTATTACCGGCGAAAAAAGCCTGCTTGCCTACCTTTTGAAGCCCATTCATCGTTCTCTCAATTCGGCATTTATCGAACGGTAACACCAGAACAAAAGTTATGAGTTAATACAGAAATTATATGAAAAAAATACAGGAAACTCCTCTTTCAATACTCGCCGTAGACGATAACCCAACCTCACTACGCCTTCTTGAAGCTATGCTTGAGCGCAATAACTTTGATGTCCGTACTGCTGTAAACGGGCTGGAGGCCATGGCTATTTTAGACAAGTTTCATGATACGATAGACATCATCCTTCTTGATCGAATGATGCCGGAGATGGACGGTATAGAGGTCTGCAATGCCATGAAAGCAGATGAAAAACTGCGCTACATCCCGATTATCATGCAGACAGCGGCAACCCGCCCGGAAGAAATCAGTGAGGGTATTGCTGCGGGGGTTTTTTATTACCTCACCAAACCGCTGAATGTTGACATGCTGCTCTCTATTGTTGAAGCAGCTGGGAAACAGATCCGACGCCACAAACAGCTACGCCGGGAAATGGCACGGCGCAAAATCAGTTTTGGCCTTGTTCAGATCCTGAAATGTACCTTCAATACTCTCGATGAAGCTGAAGGTCTCTCCATATTCCTGGCAAACTATTTTGATGATCCGGATCGAACACTCACAGGTATTTCAGAACTCCTTGTGAATGCCGTAGAACATGGCAACCTTGGCATCAGCTATGAAGAAAAAAGTGATCTTGTTGCAGAAAAAAAATGGCAGGATGAAGTTTCCAGACGCCTCGTCGATCCACAATATTGTGATCGACTGGTAACTGTTATTTTTGAACGAAAGGAAAAAGCGTGTTACATCCAGATAACAGATGAGGGAAACGGCTTTGACTGGAAACAATATATGGAAGTCGATCCTTCGCGGGCCATGCACAATCATGGCCGGGGAATTGCCATGGCCAATATGCTCTGCTTCAACAAACTGATCTACAATGAAAAAGGCAACCAGGTGACCGGAATCATTGATACTGAAGAAAAAAAGGATAAGGATGATTTCTGGGGTTAAAGCGAAGCGCAGATATATGCTCGAATAACCTCCTAACACCCCACAAGGGGGTATAAGTGCCATGGTGATATATATAACCTCATAATTTAAAAGCACATTGCTCGATTCGAAGTCTACGCTTATCTCTTGTTTTTCATTACAGCTTTTATGGAGTAAGGCACTGATATGGTTAACACACGTAACACCTTGATATTATTACATCCGAAAAATTGTGTTAACCGTAAGATTTTGTGGTTGACAGACTCTCAAATTCTTACGGGTGTCAACCATACAATCTAATACCTATTTCGTAATAGGAGTTACTAAGTGATCTCTGATTTTCGTGCTTAATTTTTTAAATATATTCCTAACGACCTGAAAACAGCATCTTTTCCACAGCCGAGTACCCTTAGATATAATGGAACGTTTTTTGCAACAAATACAACAAAACAGTAAATGCAATATACAGAAAAACAGTCTGCCAAACTCATCGTAAGGTGAGGACGGAAAGCCACGGGTCCTTGAAAAGGATAGCCGGGTTGCCACCCCAGGGGGCAACCCGGCTTTTTTAGTG
>JAOZLO010000571.1 GCA_029934775.1 Desulfocapsaceae bacterium | reverse complement strand
GGGCTTTGTCGAGGGAGTTGCAGCTGTCCTGGAGCAAATTAAAGACAAAATCTAAACTTGTCCATGTATCGGAAAACAAAATTTTTCCATAAGCAAAAGACAGGCTGTTAGCCTAAAAGCCTTCAGCCTGCCCGAAGGACACCATGTTAGAGAAAACGATTCACCATTTGTAGATAGAGTCTAGAGGAGGAACGCTGGACTTGCGAACCAGGAATTGGGTGGGGAGTACAATATGCTGAGGAGGACCCGAATTACCTTGTAATCTATGAATCAGCAGCCTGACGGCCTCCGCACCCATTTCCGAGGCAGCCTGTTCTACTGTAGTCATTGGGGGGTCCATAAGATCAGCCCACCCCATACCGTCAAAACCAGTTATTGAAATATCTCTTGGGCAATTCAACCCATGGTTCCTTACTGCGAGCATTACTCCCTGGAGAACTTGATTGTTTGATGCAAAAAAAGCTGTAGGCCTTTCGCGTAAATTCAACATTGCCTGGGCAGCCAGGCGAACTTTCTCCGGATCGTTACAACCGGTGGCAATGAGTTCGGGAGAAACCGTATACCCTGCGGCGCGTATGACTTCTTTGTAGCCCTCCAACCTGTCTCTGACAGTCGATACATATGAGATTCCAAAGATACCTGCTATTCTGCTGTGTCCGCATTCGATAAGATGCATGACTGCACGACGTGCCCCATCTTTATTACTGGAGACTACCGAATCCCAGACTACTCCTTCGGTCTTCCTGTCAACCAGTACAACTGGAGTGGCTACTGTATCTGCCAGGTTTCTGCCGTATTCTTCCCCTGAACTGGACGGGGCCAGAATGAGTCCTGCCACTCTATGATTTTTGAGTAAGCGAAGAAAGTCGGCTTCCTTCTTCTGATCCTGATCTGAGTTACCCAGCAGAACGGTATACTCATGTGAAGTTGCAGCCTTCTCAACAGCACGTGCCAGAACAGCAAAGAACTGGTTTGTAATGTCAGGCAGTATCAATCCAATTATTTTAGCAGAACCTTTCTTCAGGCTTTGGGCAGCTACACTGGGAGTGTAACCGACTTTCTTTACCGCTTCGTGCACTCGTTTCTGCAGTTTATCACTTACATATTTTGTTCCATTTAAAGTTGCAGAAACTGTACCGATAGAAACGCCCGCTTCACGAGCTACATCTTTTATGGTGGTCATTGGTTCTCTTACTTAATAAATGGAAAATCTCGACACAGATAACTTCAACAATACTATCGAACCAGCAATGTAACATATTATCTTGATATATCGGAAAAACAAAATTTTCCACCGGCAAAAACGGACGCCAGGTTGTTAGCCCTAAACCCTTAAGCCTGCCCGAAGGGCATTATGTTCATCATGCCAACTGTACTTCGGAATATATAAAATATTATTTTCCAATTCCCAGCAACAGTTGAGGAAGAAAGAGAGACAGCTGAGGAATAAAAGTTACCAATAAAACAACGATTATCAAAACTCCAAGGAACGGCGCAGTAACATAGGCAATTCTATCAACTTTCAATCCGGTAATTGCCGATGCTATATAAAGATTTAATCCTAAAGGCGGCGTCAACAATCCAAGAGTCAGGTTGATGGAAATGATCACACCGAACTGAATAGGATCCATACCAAGCTGGACGACTATCGGTAAAAAAATTGGCACTGTGATCATTATGGAGGCCAGTGTCTCCATGACACATCCCAGAAGGAGTAGACACACATTGATCATTATCAGCAGAAGAGCTTCATTTTCTGTAATTGATGTCAAAAACATCGCCATTTTTACCGGAATTTCCTCAACAGAGAAAATCCAGGACAGAACATTGGAAATTGCAAGAATAGAAAGTGATGCCGCGGTTATGAGACCACTTTCAAGAAGAATATCAGGAATTTGTCGCCAACTGATTTCTTTGTAGACAAATTTGCCCAAAACAAAAGCATAGAGCGCCGCTGACGCGGCAGCTTCTGTTGGAGTAAATATTCCACCATAAATGCCGACAAGGATGAGTACCGGAAGTCCAAGAGGGCCTAATGCCTTGATAAATGAGCGACCAATTTCAGCCATCGAAGCCCTTGGTCCCGGAGTCCCTGAATACTTGAACGACATAAAATAAATTAAAATCATCAAGGCAAATCCCATAATTATACCCGGAATGATTCCAGCAAGAAAAAGCCCGCCTATAGAAGTGGAAGCAACAACTCCGTAAACCACCAGTGGGATGCTGGGAGGAATGATCGGACCGATTACAGAAGAAGAGATAGTGACGGCTGTCGCAAAATCCTTTTTATAGCCACCACGCTCCATCATTTCTATCTCGAGAGGCCCAAGGGCTGAAACGTCAGCGGTTGCGGCTCCGGTGATACCGGAGAAGAACATGCTTGCTACAACATTGACCTGGGCGAGACCTCCGCGCATATGCCCCACCAAAACCTTGGCAAAATTAATAAGCCGGTGCAGAGTACCGCCAACAGCCATAAGTTTTCCGGCAAGAATAAACATGGGGACAGCCATTATAACAAATTCGTCTAACCCCACAAACATCCGCTGAATTATCATTAATGGAGCCATATCAACACTCCAGAAATAAAAAAAACAGACCATGCCTAAAAC
>JAOZLO010000570.1:928-2616 GCA_029934775.1 Desulfocapsaceae bacterium | reverse complement strand
ACCTTCCGACGGAAAGCAACCCGATACTGTCGCTTTCGTGCTCTGCACGGGTTCCCGTGACAGTAGCGTCAACAATCCTCTGTGCTCCCGAGTGTGCTGTATGTACACCATCAAGCAGGCACAGCTCATCATGGGCACGCTGCCCTTGGCCGACATCACGATTTACTACATCGACATTCGGGCTTTCGGCAAAGGTTACGAGGAGTTCTTCGAGCAGGCCAAGGGCATGGGCGTCGCCTTTGTCAGGGGAAAGGTAGCCAGAATCGAGGAGACCGAGGACACCAACCTCACCCTGTTCTACGAGGATGTCGAAGGCGGGGAAGGGCCTCAGGAGGCAGAGCACGATCTCGTGGTCCTTTCGGTGGGGCTGATGCCGAATCCCGACGCCCTGAAACTTTTCAAGAACGGGGATCTCGCGGCCGATCCTTACGCCTGGGTCAAGGAGATGAACGAGAACCTCTATCCGGCCTTGACGAGTATCGACGGCGTTTTCGTTGCCGGCTCGGCCTCGGCGGCCCGCGATATTCCGGACACGATTCTCCACGCCGGCGCCGCGGCGGCACAGGCCGCGGCTCACGTTGAAAGGAAGAGGGCGGAGCGATGAAAGAGAGAAGGATCGGTGTTTTCATTTGCCACTGTGGCGGGAATATCTCCGACTACGTCGAAGTGGAGAAGGTCCGTAAGGCGGTCGAGCACGAGCCGGGCGTGGTGCTTGCCAAGACCCAGATGTTCGCCTGCTCCGACGCCGCTCAGGAGGAGATGATCTCCGACATCCATGAGGAGAATCTTGACGGTATCGTCGTCGCCTCGTGCTCGCCCAAGCTTCATCTCTATACCTTCCGGGCCATGTCGGTGCGGGCCGGGCTCAATCCGTACCAATACACACAGTCGAACATCAGGGAGCAATGCTCGTGGGCGCATCGGGACGACCGGCCTCTCGCCACCGATAAAGCCATCCGACTCGTTCGCTCCGGAATTGCCAAGACGCTTCTCAGCGAGCCGTTAACCACCATGCGGATTGAAACAACGCCCAAGGTCCTCGTGGTGGGGGCGGGAGTGGCAGGCCTTACCGCGTCGCTCACACTGGCCGACATAGGCCTTCCCGTCTTCATCGTCGAGAGAGCGCCGGAGGTCGGCGGTTGGACTCGGAAATGGGGGCAGATGTTTCCCAGAGGGTGCGGCTCCAATCTGGTCGATGAGCTGTACGAGATGGTAAGGCAGAGAGAAGACATCACGCTGTTCACCCAAGCCGAACTGGTCGAGAGAACCGGCAACGTGGGTGATTTCACCGTCAAGGTGCGAGTCGAGGATGGGAGCACCGTTTCTCTGGAGGTGGGCGCCATCATCGTGGCCACCGGCTTCGACACCTATCAGCCGACGGAAGGAGAGTTTGGCCACGGTCAAGCAGGCGTCCTCACCTTGCCCGAGGTAACGGAGCTTCTCGCAACAAACGACGGTCCGTTGACCGTCAACGGGCGGCCGGTCGAGAACATCGCTTACATCTACTGTGTGGGAAGTCGTCAGTCCGAAGACTCGGATGTTGAGAAGCCAAACCTTTATTGTTCCCGCTATTGCTGTTCCGCCGCCGTGCATACGGCACTCCAGGTCCATGAGCGGAATCCCAAGATCCATCAATTCCACCTTTATCGTGACATGCGAACTTACGGAAAGTACGAGCTGCTCTACGA
>JAOZLO010000570.1:0-918 GCA_029934775.1 Desulfocapsaceae bacterium | reverse complement strand
AGAAGCATGCCGAAAGGGATCGATGTTTTTCCGATTCGAGGACGAGCAACCGCCGGAGGTGGTGGTCGAAGAGGGCCGGTATCTCGTCAAGGTGAACGGTCAACTCGACGGCGACGAGGAGCTCGAGATCCCTGTCGATCTCGTCGTTCTCGTCACCGGCATGGTCCCGCGGCACAACGACCAGCTCATTGATGTACTGAAGCTGCCCGTGGGCACCGATGGTTTTTTCAACGAGATTCACCCCAAGCTCAGGCCGGTGGAGACGGTGATGGACGGTGTGTTCATTTCCGGCGCTTCTCAGGGACCGAAAACATTAGCCGAGAGTGTCGCTTCCTCCTTGGCGGCGGTTGCCAAGAGCGCTGCGTTGGTGAAGAAGGGGTATGTGGATCTCGATCCTTACGTTGCCACAGTCAACCCCGATCTGTGCTTGTGGTGCGACAAGTGTCAGGAGGCATGTCCCTACGGGGCCATCGAGAAAGTCACCGTTGCCGACAAGGAAATCGCCCACGTCATCCCCTCCCTGTGTAAAGGGGGAGGGGTTTGCGTTCCCGTCTGTCCAGAGGACGCGATTGAGATCACGGGCTACACCGACGCTGAGGTCAAGGCGATGATTGATGCACTCATCAAAGAGTCGGCTGTGCCGGTGGGATAACCGGGCGAAGAAATGAGGAGCGAAATGGCGGTCAAGTACGGAGGGGTTGGTATGTTTCAGGATTCGGCAACAAACACGGTGGGAAAGAGCCATGGCTAGGGTTAATACGGAGTTCATCGACGAAATCAGGCAATCGGATACCTTCGACGCCTCCGCTTGCATGCATTGCGGCCAGTGCACGGCCATTTGTCCTATGGGACTCAACCTTCTTCCCCGGCGCCTTTTTTTCTATGTCGGGGCCGGCCTGGAGGATAAGGTAATCGAGA
>JAOZLO010000096.1 GCA_029934775.1 Desulfocapsaceae bacterium | reverse complement strand
CTGCCTCAAACTGGGGGATCAAGGTACTGCGTTATGAAATAAAAGACATTCAGCCACCACGGACTGTACTGGAAGCCATGGAAAAACAGATGAAGGCCGAAAGAGAGAAGCGGGCAGAGATAGCCAGGTCGGAAGGAGAAAAACAGGCAACGCTTAACCGGGCAGAGGGAGAGCGAGGAGAGGCAATATTTCTCTCTGAAGGTGAGAAAACAAAACGGATTAATGAAGCGGAAGGTCGGGCGCAGGAAATTCTTATGGTTGCAGAGGCGACATCAGAAGGAATCAGGAAGGTTGGTGAAGCGTTGGCGTCCCCTGGTGGAAAAGAAGCGGCCAATCTGGAAGTCGCGAAACAGTATCTCAAAGAATTTGGTAAACTGGCCAAAGAGAATAATACCATGATTGTTCCGGGTAATCTCACGAATCTAAGCAGTATGGTTGCCTCGGCAATGGCCACATTTGAACACGTAGGAAAGGATAAAGGTAAAGAATGAAAACTACTGCTGCTGACATCATGACCACCCAGTTTACCACTTTGTTTCCCGAGACACCGGTTCCTGAAGCCATTCGGTTATTTCGGGAAGCTTTTGAACAGGAAGGTCGGCGATTGTTTGGTATGATTGTTGTCGACAAAGATCGGCGTTTGACCGGGATGCTTTCCATGTATGATATTCTGCTCTATCTGCAACCCAAGCATATTCATGTCTGGGGTGCAATGGAGGATCTTGAAATTGCCGGGGTGATTAACACTGCAGGCAATAGGCTAAAATCGATTCTGGTGGGAGATATTATGACACCTGGTGTGGTTACTGTTGGCCCTAACGCAAACCTGATGATGGTTCTCAATGTTATGATCAAAAAACATGTTCGCCGGTTGCCGGTGGTGGAAGACCATAAAATTGTCGGTATCGTCTATATATCGGACTTGTTTAACAATTTACTGGAACGAATCAGTGACTGATTTTATAAAATTTCTGTTAAAAAAATCTCAACTGTGATTGAATGAGTAGTGAAGCATGAGGTCAGAAATAATTATCTAACACACCACAAGGGGGGTAAGTACCTCGAAGGTTTTTCTACGTTCGCTATCTGGTGGTATATATAACCACATAATTTCAGCATGCATTACTCTGTTCGAAGTCGGAGTTTATGCCCTGGTTTCATAAGGGTGCTTATCTCTTGTTTTTATTACAGGGCTTCAGGAGTAGGGTACTAAAAGGTGAGCCCATGACTACGAAAAAGTTTGATCCGGCCAGTAATATTCAAAGTTTAAAACAATTTGGTGAATTTGGTGGTGTAAACCCATCAATTACAGATTCTTCAACTTTCACCTTTATGACAGCAGAAACCATGCAGGATACTTTTCATGGAGAGGCAGAGGGTTGTTTTCTCTATGCCCGTCATTGGAATCCAAGTAATAAATTTCTGGCTGATGCGCTTGCAGCTATGGAAGGAACTGAAAGTGGCTGGGTTATGGGTTCTGGTATGGCTGCTATTACAACTGTATTCCTGCAACTCTGTAATGCCGGCGATCATATTGTCAGCAGCATCACTACTTACGGTGGGACATATGCTTTTTTGAAAAATTATTTACCAAAATTTAATATTGATGTCACTTTTGTTGATATCACAGATTTAAATGCTGTGGAAAAGGCCATTCGTCCAACCACCAAAATGGTTTATACCGAAACAATGACCAACCCTCTATTACAGATTTCTGATGTTCCCGCATTGTCTGGTATTACTCAACGACATGGTATTCAACTGGTTGTGGACAATACGTTTACTCCTATGATCTTTTCGCCTTTTTTGCTGGGTGCTGATATCGTTGTTTACTCAATGACCAAATACATAAATGGAAAAAATGATGCTGTTGCAGGTGCTATTTGTGCATCAAATCAGTTTGTATTAGACATAAGTGATGTCAACGATGGAACGGCCATGCTTTTAGGGCCTGCATTAGATCCTTTGCGTTCCTCCAGCATTTTAAAAAATCTTCATACACTCCATATCAGAATGAAACAGCACAGTAAAAACGGGATGCATCTTGCTGAACGATTTAAAGAAATTGGATTAAAATATAATTACCCCGGCATGCCGGATCACCCTCAGCACGAATTAATGAAAGGCATGATGAATGAGGAATATGGATTTGGAGGAATGATTGCAATCGATATGGAAACTCCTGAAAGAGCGGCCGCTCTAATGGAATCGATGCAGTTCAAAAATGTAGGTTATCATGCTGTAAGTTTAGGCTATTTCAAAACTTTATTCAGTAACTCCGGGAAAAGTACATCCTCAGAAGTGGAGGAAAGTGTTCAGCTTGAAATGGGAATGTCGCCGGGATTGGTTCGGTTTTCTGTTGGATTGGATAACGATATTGAGGCAACTTTCCAATTGATTAAAGAAAGTTTGAAAGGGTTTTAAGGTTAACAGTCGTCAGGCGACCTTTTCCCTTCTCTGTACTCTCTGTGTCCTCTGTAGTGAGAATTCTGGAAGTCGGCATTTATGCCCTGGTTTCATAAGGGTGCTTATCTGTTGTTTTTTATTACAGAAGTCCAGGAATAAGGTACTGACATGGGAAGCGCATACCTCATGGAGTGAACTGTTTTGAGGAATGCGAGTTAGAATCCGAGAAGATATGTTGTAGTACCTGTAGATGATTTCGATTTGCAGTCTGGAGCAGCAATGGTACGAATTGATCGAAAAAACACCCTCCGTAATCTCAAGGTCAGCGATGCCATGCGCAGACAAATTATTCGACTTGAGCAGGCTGATAGTATCGATTACGGAATTAATGCTCTCATTAAGTATAAAGTCAGCGCGCTTCTTATCGTTGATCAACATAATCAACCAATCGGTGTGGTCTCGAAGACAGACATTATGGGGGCCTATTATGCAGGCTTACCCATAGACTCTTCCCTGGACTCCATTATGATTTCTCCACCGCTCTTTTGTATTTCGGGCGATTCACTGGAAACAGCTTTGGAGCAGATGCGCACCAACGGGGTATATCGCCTCTATGTTAATGATGAAGAGTCAGGAGAACTTGCAGGCGTTTTGGCATATCCTGATATTGTCGGGGTTCTTTACCGGTTTTGCCATCAGTGTGAGTACAGTCATCTGAATACTCCAGGACTTTCGAACAAAGATGATCCTGTACATCGGTTCAGCGTCAGGGAGGTAATGACAACACAGGTGCGCAGAGTTGGAATGTATGAAAAATTGACGACAGTAATGGAGCAGCTTTCAGCCTATCGATTCGGCGCCATGCTGGTGAGTGATGAAAGTGGCCTTCCCTGTGGGGTCATATCTAAGACTGATCTGGCTCTTACCTATAAGCATGGTGTGGATCCAGAGGTAGAGGCTCAGACGGTGATGAGTTCGCCCGTTTTTACCTGTGATGTTAATCTATTGCTCGAAGAAGCCATTAAAAAGATGATTATAGCTGATATTCACAGGTTGTTTATTCATAAGGGCGAAACGAGTAATATTGTTGGTGTGCTGTCCCTCTCAGATGCAGCTCGTGTTCGTTCCGGTTCCTGCTATGGTTGTGTCTCCAGTCGTATTAAAGTGGTAGATTATGACGTATAGTATGGTTTCTATTGAACTGTCAGGCTCAGGTAGAGATCACCCCGACCATGAGGGCCCTGATTCCCTTTGTTTTTTATACGGAGTTTTTGGCCAGCCGTACTGCCGGGAGGGATTTTAACCTTCAGGGTTTGCTCTTTTCCATCCGTATAAATTACAACCTGTATTGTTTTTCCCTGTTCCATCTCCTTTACAGTCAAAGGTGTTTGATAGGTCGTATCATATTTTTGCAGCTGCTTATGTGTTCCCTGTTTTGCTGCTTTTTCAGCGCTGCTTTTCTGTTGACCCAGGCCAAGTAGAGAAGTTACCGAGGTGGTTACAGATTTGAGAAGCGAGGGATTGGCGGATATTTTCCTGGATGCTCTGGAGATCATCGGACCTGCAATGGAGCCAAAGAGGAAGATGCCACTGAGGAAAACAGTTCCTTTCCCACCAAAAAAACTCTTTTTGACAAAATTTGAACTGGAGCGAAAACCTGATCTTTTAAACTCATGCAGGAGACCCTGGAATACCTGCTGGAAGCGAGGATCTTTGAAGAGATCCCGGAGAATATCCTCCTGGCTGTATGCAAATTCGTCGCTCTTATTTGCGCCGGGAAAACCGCTTCTCATGCCTGCCCGTAATTTATCGTATTTACGCCTCTTTTCAGGATCAGTCAGGACTCCGTATGCCTCTGTAACTTCGATAAAAAATTCTTCTGCCTGGGGGTTTTCAGGGTTGCGGTCGGGGTGGTGCTGCATTGCCAGTTTGCGATAACTTTTACGGATTTCCTCTTCTGTGGAAGATCTGGTTACTTGAAGTATTTTATAATAATCTTTCATGGGGGCCAGGGTGTATTGCGCAGGTTGAGAAGCGGCTACCGTTTTATAAGCATGGCCATACCCATACCTCCGCCTATACACATGGAGATGAGACCGGTGCCATAATTTTTTCTTTCCATCTGATACATGCCTGTAACCATCTGGCGTGCGCCGGTGCAGCCGATCGGGTGGCCAAGAGAGATGCCGCTGCCAAGTTCATTGGGTTTATCCACGGCAATACCCAGCTCCCGCATGCAGCCGATAGCCTGGGCAGCAAAAGCTTCGTTTAGCTCTATCATCTCAATATCATTGATTGATAAATTGGTTTTTTTGAGAACTTTTTTGATCGCCGGAACAGGCCCAAGTCCCATATATGCGGGATCCAGTCCCCCTGCACCAAAGCCTTCAATGGAGACAATCGGAGTCAGACCCAGGTCATCCGCCTTTTCCCTACTCATCATCAGGACTGCTGCACCACCATCGTTGATTCCGGAGGCATTACCGGCAGTAACGGAGCCGTCTTTTTTAAAGACCGGGCGTAATTTGGCCATTTTTACCATATCTGTTTCCATCGGCCTTTCGTCTGTATCGACAATTATATCTCCACGGCGATTTTTTATCAGCACTTCGACAATTTCATCCTTGAAAGTACCGTTCTGTATTGCTGCAAAAGCGCGGTTATGGCTGAGCACGGCCAGTTCATCCTGCTCTTTGCGGCTGATACCATATTTTTCTACGATGTTTTCTGCTGTGATACCCATGTGATATCCATAAAATATCTCATACAATCCGTCATAAACCATGAGGTCTCGAATTTCACCAGTTCCGCTGAGTTCCATTCTATGGCCCCATCTTGCCTTAGGCAGAGCCATCGGCGCGTTGCTCATCGACTCCTGTCCACCAGCAACTACAACATCGGCTTCACCTGTCATAATTGAACTTGCTGCGAGTGCTATAGCTTTTAGTCCGGAACCGCATATTTTGTTGATCGTGTAAGCCGGAGTCTCTTTAAGGTAGCCGGCCCTGATCATGGCTTGCCTGGCAGAGTTTTGCCCCTGACCTGCCTGCAGAACATTACCCATTATTACCTCATCAATGGTAACTGGCTTCAGGGTCTCATCCCAGTCATAGGCAGCTGTTTCTATTTCAATCATGCCCTGGTTCTGTAGTTTCTCAGGCTCCAGAGCAGTAATGCTTTCGTTTGTTGCAGGGCGAAGTCCTACTTTACGTAAAACGTCTTTCATGACAATTGAACCAAGCCCAATGGCATCAATATTTTTAAGGGAACCGCCAAATGTTCCAACCGGTGTCCTTGATCCACTAACTATTACAACTTCCATCATAATTTTGTTCTCCTTTGTAGTAATAAGAGGGGGATAATTGTATGTTATGAAAGATTATATACCAGATTGGCAGGGTAGATGAAACATTTGTTTTCATGTTGACCTAAACGTTAAGGTAAGGTATAATAAGTTGTATGACTTCCATATATAATGTGACCAGTATTAATGTGTTGTTAAAGGAATTATTTCCAGGAGGCTGTTGAAGAAAGACTATTTTCGGGCGGGCTCCTGGTGGGGAGGAGAAATTATGAATGTTATGTCATATAAATCAATTCCGGCCATACTTAAGGATAATGTGGCTAAGTATGGTAAAAAAACTGCTATCAGTTATAAAAAACGGGGCACATTTCTGTCTCTTACTTACGAAGAATTTTATGAACGGGTTCTCTTGCTTGCCAGGGGACTCGGTAAGGCAGGAATCAAAGACGGGGACAGGGTTGTAATTTTTTCAGAGAATCGCTTGGGCTGGGCTATTTCTGATTTTGGTATTCAGTGTGCAGGAGGGATCACTGTTCCCATCTACGCAACTAATACTGGGAAGCAGGCTGCCTATATTATAAACCACTGTGGCGCCAAAATTGTTTTTGCCTCAACCAGAGGGCAGTATGAAAAACTGCTCTCTGTTAAAGATGAGATTCCTGGAGTGGAACTTGTCATCTCCTACGATCGTTTCATAGGAGATCGTTCGTTTCCTGTCTATACGCAGTATCAACTCTCAGAAGTTTCAACACCACTCACTCAAGAGGATCAGGATCAGATAGAACAGCAGATTGAAGAGATCACCCAAGAGAACCTGATCACTGTGATATATACCTCCGGAACAACGGGTGTGCCTAAAGGTGTGCTGTTGACCCAGCGAAACATAATGATCAATGCCGAATATGGCCTTAACCAGCTTGGTATTCCACAAGAGGAGCAGACAACCCTCAGTTTTCTTCCATTGAGTCACGTACTTGAACGAACAGCTGGTTATTATGTAACACTTCTTAACGGCAATCATATTGCTTTTGCTGAAGAGGCAGCCAAAGTGATGGAGAATATGGTCGAAATTCGCCCAACCAACATGGTCAGCGTGCCGCGACTGTTTGAGAAAATTTATTCCAGGATTTACGAAAATGTAAGACAGGCCAGCCCTTTGAAAAGAAGGCTCTTTCGTAAAGCAGTGGACGTTGGTCGTCAGTATGTGAATAAGAAATATGTGACCAAGGAACCTCTCGGATTACTCAATCTTCAATATAGATTTTTTGACAGGCTGGTATTTAAAAAAATTCGTGATCGCTTTGGCGGCAGGCTGAGATATTTTCTTTGCGGGGGAGCACCACTTGATAAAACCATCAACGAGTTCATGTGGATTATCGGCATTCCCGTCTATAACGGCTACGGACTGACAGAGACCAGTCCAGGTATTACTCTCAGCAGTGCAGGGGAGGTTCGCTTTGATTCGGTGGGTAAAGTTTTTAAAGAAACCGAGATCAAATTTGAGAGTGATGGTGAACTTGTGGTCAGGGGACCTCAAGTGATGAAAGGGTACTATAAAAATGATAAAGCGACCAGTGAGGCCATGGAGGATGGATGGTTTAAGACCGGAGATATTGCCAGGATCGATGAAGATGGATTTGTTTATATCGTTGATCGGAAAAAAGAGATCATAGTTACCGCAGGCGGGAAAAATATCGCACCACAACCGATAGAAAATGAACTGAAACTGGATAAGTACGTTTCAGAGGCAATTGTGTTCGGAGATCGTAAACCATATCTGGTCGCATTGCTCACACCAAATATTGAACGATTGATCGATCTGGCACGTAAAGAACGTCTTGATTACATAGACATGGAAGGGCTGGTCAGTCATTCCAGGATAAAGCAAATTTATCTAGAGCGTATTACCAGGCTGAATAAAAATTTTCCACCTTATAAGACGATTAAGTATTTTAGTGTATTACCATCGGAGTTTTCAATCGAAGGAGGGGAGTTGACTCCTACCTTGAAGATGAAGCGAAAGGTTATCTATGAAAAATACAAAGGAATAGTTGATGATCTTTATCTCAATAATGGCAATGGGGGTATTACCCCTGCAGAAAAATAATAATGGAGAGAGGATATGATGCAGATTAATCGCGTAGCCGTACTTGGCGCCGGAGTTATGGGGGCGACCATTGCGGCTCATCTGGCCAATGCGGGAATGGAGATTCTTTTGCTTGACATTGTCCCGAAGAAACTGGTTGGACAGGAGGAGGCAGACGGGCTTACCCTGGATAGTCCTGCTGTACGAAATCGCATTGCAGAAAGTGGCCTGAAAGGGCTTTGGAAAATGAAGCCGGCACCATTTTACCTCAGTGAATATGGGGCACAGATAGAGACAGGCAACCTTGACGATGATCTGGAGAAGTTGAAAGAGTGTGACTGGGTTATAGAAGTAGTTGTGGAATATATGCCCATTAAACTGGATCTTCTTAATAAAATTGTGCCTTACCTGGCACCCGGAACTCTCCTTAGCACCAATACAAGTGGCTTGTCAGTAAATGAGATGGCAGAGGTTCTTCCCGGCGAAGTGAGAAAGAATTTCCTGGTAACTCACTTCTTTAACCCACCCCGTTATATGCGCCTGATGGAGATTGTCCCGTGCAGAGATACGGATCCTGAAGTTATGCAGGGGTTGGTGGATTTCATAACCAGCCGGCTGGGAAAGGGAATCGTCTATTCAAAAGATACAACAAACTTTATTGCCAATCGAATTGGTACATACGCTATTTTCAAGGGTATCCAGCATATGACTGATTTGAAAATGAGCGTGGAAGAAGTTGATGCGGTAGCGGGTCCTGCTACTGCACGGCCCAAAAGTGGAGCATTTCGTACGGCTGATCTGGTTGGTTTGGATACTCTGGCACATGTTGCGACAAATTCCTATGATCTTCTTCCAGATGACGAAGAGAGAGATACCTTTAAACTGCCGGAATTTTTAAAA
>JAOZLO010000095.1 GCA_029934775.1 Desulfocapsaceae bacterium | reverse complement strand
AGGAGCCATCTAGAAAATGTCTTCTTCGACAGCCTTCCAGGGTACACCGCAGTCACTGGTTTCACCCCTGATTTTTTCAAGAGCGTGAACTAATACCGGCAAAACCACCTCTAAATTTTCTCGTGCAGCCTTCAAGCTTCCCGGTAAATTTATAATCAGGCTTTCACCTCGGATTCCCACTTTCCCCCGTGAAAGCATTGCTCTTGAAGTTTTCAGTAAACTTGCAGCGCGCATAGCTTCCGCCATACCAGGAACTTCCCGTTCAATAACCTCCTCCATCGCTTCAGGGGTAATATCTGTAGGAGAAACACCCGTTCCTCCAGTAGTTACGATGAGTGCAAGTTTCTGCTTATCAGTGAGCTCAATCAGTGACTCGATAATTCGTTGCTTGTTATCGGGAACGATACTGTATGACTGGAGCTCATATCCATTTTTTAGGAGTGTCTCCTTGATATAGGCTCCGCTGGTATCCTCACGTTCCCCCCGGGCCCCCTTGTCACTTAAGGTAAGGACAGCAAATGTAAATCTTTTTTTTTCAGTATTCATATTGCAAAATAATATTTATGCATCGGGAAAATAAAATTTTTCCATAAGCAAAAGACAGGCTGTAGACTGAAGGCTGTTAGCCTAAAAGCCTTCAGCCTGCCCGCAGGGCATTATGTTCAGGACTCTTTTGACTTTTCAATAATTTTTTCTGCTATTTGAGCCGGAACATCCTCATAGTGGGAAAACTCCACTGTAAAAGTACCAAGGCCACCTGTCATTGATGTTAATTCTGTTGCGTATGATTGAATTTCAGCCTGTGGAACCTGGGCATTGATGATTTCTGCTTTCTCGTCCGAATCCATGCCCATGACCTTGCCACGCCTTGAATTCAGGTCACCCATTACATCGCCGACATTGTCTTTACCCACTCTGATTTCCATATTCATATACGGCTCAAGCAGAACAAGTCCGGCTTCCTGTGCCCCTTTTTTAAAGGCAAGTGAGCCTGCAATCTTAAATGCCATTTCAGAAGAATCGACATTGTGAAAAGAACCATCAACAAGAGCTATTTGTACATCAATAAGAGGATATCCAGCAAGAACTCCCTTCTCCATGGCTTCCTGGATACCTTTATCAACCGCAGGTCTGTACTGTTGAGGAATAACACCACCAACGATCTTGTCAAGAAATTCATAACCCTTACCCGGAAGTGGTGATATTTCAATCCAGCAGTCACCATACTGCCCTCGCCCGCCACTCTGTTTCTTATGTTTACCCTGAACCCGTGCCGAAGACCGGATAGTTTCCATATAAGGGATTTTAGGGACCGACAATTCCAGTTCAACACCAAATTTCCTCTTAATCCTTGAGCCGACAACATCAAGATGCACCTGCCCTACACCGGAAAGTAGAATTTGCTTTGTCTGAGTTTGTCGAGTAAGCATCAAGGTTAAATCTTCATCAAGCATCTTTGTGATTGAGGAAAACACCTTCTCTTCTGCTCCTTTCTGAGCACTTACGGCAAAAGATATAACGGGCCTGTACGGTACAGGTTTTTCAAAAACAACTGGGTTTCCAACATCACAGAGAGTATCACCAGTTGTGGTCTCTTTTAATTTTGCAACCGCAATAATCATACCAGGTCCAGCACTCTCTACAGGTTTCTGCTCCTTCCCTTCAAGAACATAAAGTTGACCGAATCGTTCAGATTCCTTCTTGCTGGAATTATAGAAACTATCACCCTTCAGGATCCCGCTGAATACTCTGAAAAGAGTCAATCTACCGGCATAGGGATCAGCCATAGTCTTAAAAACCAGTGCTGCAAATGGTTCGTCAACGGAGGGTTTTATTTCAATAACTTCATCACTTTCGGACCGGGTTGCTGAAATTGGCGGCAAGTCAACCGGAGACGGCATATACGTATTTATAAAGTCAAGGAGTGGTGCTGCCCCCATATTCAGGGTAGCAGCACACACACAGACAGGTGCAAGTGCACCGCTTACGATACCGTTTCTCAGTCCAATCCTCACTTCGTCTTCATTCAACTCGCCTTCTTCGAGGAATTTTTCTATAAGGTCATCATCCGTTTCAGCAACACTTTCCATCAGGCTTTCATTATACAAGGCTACTTCATCAGCAAGATCAGCAGGAACATCTGATTCAGTCACTGTCCCTTTAGTCCCATCGAAAAGGAATGCTTTTCCCGTAACGATATCCACATACCCTTTAAAATTATCTTCAGCGCCAATTGGGAGCTGCAGTACCACAGGAGTAAATGGCAGAGATTTTTTAATCTCTGCAAGTGTTTTAGAAAAATCCGCCCTTTCACGATCCATTTTATTGACAGCAATAACAGTGGGAAGATTTTTGTCCTTTACAATGTTTGCAAATTTGACTGTCTGTCCTTTAACCCCAAGTACGGCACCAATGGTAAACAGGGCACTATCACATATATGGGAGGCAAAAAGGGCTTCATTGAGGAAGTTATCGTCGCCCGGAGTGTCAATAAGGAAAACTTCATGTTTCTTCCAGGAATAATTATGAAAACTTGAACTGATGGAAATATTTCTGCCAATCTCTTCATCTTCATAATCCATGGCAGAACTGCCTTCATCGACTTTTCCAAGTCTGTTGATTTTTCCAGCAGTGTAAAGCATAGCCTCGGCAAGTGAAGTTTTACCACAATTACCATGACCAAATATTGCAATATTTCTAATCATATTTGTATCCTGCATTCGTATCTCCTCAAAATCGACGATTATTCAAAGCTATAAAATACTACAACACATCAGTGCCTTAGAAATATTTTCCTTACTTTAAAGAAAGAATTTCGTAAAAGCACTTATCCCGCTTATCGGGCTGAATCATAGTTCTCTTCCAAGATGTTCACATGACACCACTCATATATTCAATTTCAATTTACAAAGTCAAGAAAGAACCTCTCTTACACCGACTTTAAAGAAATTAATCTTCCATAAATAATTGCTATAAAAACATTAAGATGATTTTCTAGCATATTTATTCCAATCAATGTATCTTTGAGCGGCAAAAATACTTTTCCCTCAGGGTATCTCTCCATTGACAGATCAGAAAAATTACAAAAAGACTATCGTCGGATCTGCTGCCGTCGTTTCGATTGCGGTTATGTGCAGCAGACTCTTGGGATTAGTACGTGAACAGGTTTTTGCAGGGCTGTTTGGTGCCGGTTTTGCCTACGATTCTTTTGTCGTTGCCTTCAGAATACCTAACCTGTTAAGAGACCTCTTTGGTGAAGGTGCATTATCGGCTGCTTTTGTAACTGTTTTCTCCGCTTATGACAGTAATAAAACCAAGGAAGAAACATGGCAGCTGGCTTCCAATATTTTCACATTCATAGCAATCCTTCTCAGCTTGATCACCCTGCTCAGCATATACTTTGCCGGTACAATTGTATCTCTTCTTGCACCTGACTTCAGCCTTGTTCCAGGGAAAGCCGCACTCACAGAGAAACTGACCGTGATCATGCTTCCGTTTCTGATCTTTATCTCTCTCTCAGCCGTTGTCATGGGGATATTGAACACTAAAGGACGTTTTTTCATTCCCGCTTTGGCGTCAAGTTTTTTCAATCTGGGTTCAGTAGTTGGTGGAGTAAGTCTAGCTTTCATCCTCCCCAGATATGGACAACCGGCTATCGTTGGAATGGCTTTTGGAACTCTTATTGGTGGGATTTTACAACTCGGAGTTCAGCTTCCTTCTCTCTATCGAACAGGATATCGTTATAAACCGATTTTAAACATAACCGATCCGGGTCTTTTAAAAACACTCAGGTTGATGGTACCTGCAACCATCGGCCTTTCCGCAACCCAGATTAATATTTTTATCAATACCAACTTCGCTGCTTCCTGTGCTGAAGGATCTGTCTCCTGGCTGAATTATGCATTCAGGCTTGTGCAGTTACCTATAGGACTTTTTGGAGTCGCTCTTTCAATCGCCATGCTTCCGGTGCTTGCAAAACAGGCTGCAAAAAAAAATATCGGGGAGATGAAGGAGACAATGATTTCTTCGCTTACCCTGGTGTTTGCCCTCACAATGCCAGCAACAGTCGGCCTCATAGTTCTCTCTGAGCCTATAATACGCCTGATCTTTGAGCATGGCGCCTTCACTCAGGCAGATACCCTGGCCACCGCACAAACGCTGTCGTTATATGCCATTGGGTTATTTGCTTATTCAGCAAATAAGATTCTGGTACCTGCTTTTTATGCACTTGATAAAACCAGGTATCCAGTGATTGCAAGTTTTATGGCTATTGCTTTTAATATTGTGATTATCTCCTTCACTATTGAATATTTTCAGCATCTGGCAATAGCACTGTCAACTTCATGTACCATGCTGCTTAATTTTTCCTTTCTTATCATAGTACTCCACAGAAACCTCAGCGGTTTTTCATTAAAGCGCATGCTCACCGGGGTGGTAAAAATCTTAATCGCGACCATTGGTCTACTGCTTTTACTGCTGTTCCTGTTGCCTTTTCTGGAAGCCACTCTTCACGGCAATAAATTTTATCAGATGCTCTCCGTTATTTTTCTTATAGGAACAGCAGCATTTTTCTATGGACTGATATTATATATATTAAAATTCAGTGAAATGATCCTTGTCATCGACACATTCAAAAAAAGGTTTTCAGCAAAGCATTAATTTTTTTTAAGAATTACAGCGGAGAAAGTATGCTCCGTCTCGGCAGTATCCGGTTAAGACTTCGAAGTCTACGCTATCTGCAGTCAGTGGCGCCGTTTATTAATCTATGCAATCAGAAGAGTTGCAGGCATGAGTTACAAGCAGAGACCGACTAACATTTCCAGATCTTTAGCCCCTATATTTTTCAAGAATTTCACGTGAACAGAAAAATCCTGCTGAACGCTATCTAGAGCCCTTATTCCTACAATTATCCCTGAACATTCAATACCCGGAGGCAAAGTCGAGATGATCTGCCTGCCTAACATCGATCGCGCATTTTTTTTACTGGATACCCTTATAATAAACGACAACCCACCTTCCGATAATTCAATTAACTCTCCTCTGAAATTACGTTTTCCTTTTTCACCATAAGGATCATGCAAAACATTTTGGATAAACCGTGTTGTCGGGTAACGAGGAAATTCCCGTCTATCATCTCCCGTCATTTTGAGCAAATCAGCTGTCTTGTCACAGCGTTCACAATATTTCTGGAGAATTCCCTCTATTTCGGGGAAACCTTTATTCATTCTGTCAAGTACAGCACGATCAAGTATCTGCATCTCTACCGCAGAAACAGCTTTTAATGTAGTCGTCCAGACAGAAGCAGAAAAAAATTGTTCACTGCCAAGAATATGACCCGGCTGTATCCTCTTTAAAAAAGTCTCGTTCTGCCCATAGTTAACGCTCAAACCAATATCTCCAGCATTTATAAAATAAAGACTGGCATCAATTTCCCCATTTCGGACAATTATTTCATTTTTATCGTAATGTGCCTGACGTAAACCGGCATAAAGGACATTGAATTTCTCCTGGCCCATTTCTTTATTCAAATCTTTCCAAATGTGCAAATATTCACTGCTTACAGGGTTGTCCTTCTCCAAATCAATAGCATCACCCAGTTGCAGAACATCTGTTAAAGCCATCGGGTTAATTTCAAGCATTCTGTCTCGCAACAGCTCTGCAACGAGGAAATCTTTAGCTCGCGCAGCACCAATCGATTCATCATAAACAAACTGACCGGCAGCCTCCAGATCGCCCTTCATTATCATTTTTTTTATTTTTTCATCTACTTTCCTGACTTTGGTAAGTGCTTTCTGTTGCCTCGCTGGATCATTATCAAATGTTATGTTCCTCTCAACACCAGAACTCTGGAGTTTATGCCTTATTTCAGGTTCAATAGTCCGCAATGACTCAGTTATTTGCACCAGAAGTTCTTCTGTATCTGATCTGTTGTGGCAGACTGACTGAACCATTTTCAAGATTTGAAAGCTCTCTTTAAAAGGATATTTCCTGAGTGCTACAATTATCGTTTTCAGTAAACCATTTTCATCAGTGGATAAAAGATTTTGTTTTTCCCTTGCCAGCTTACAAAGAACAGTGGCTATAGATTTTGAACTTTCTCCGGTTTCAGCCAGTTGACGAATTATTTTTCCTTTCAAACTATCATCGACTTTCTCTAGAGCCTCAACTAACCGGGAATTATCTGCATCGTTTCCTGATTGTAATACATAGCAAATGGCTTCATGCTGAACTTGAATATCCTCATGTTCAAAGTATTTGCAAACGTACTCATAGAGAACCGGCTCCTTCAGTTTACTCATTATCCGGAGAACATTCTGAATAACAGATGAAGGAGAATTCTTCTCCAGCAATCCAGTGAGAACAGGAATGGATGACTCACCAAAACATGAGACAAGGTTCCTCAGTAATTCCCCTTCCTGCTTGCTTTGACTATTGTTGATTCTTGTCAACAGATGAACAACCGCTTTGGGCCCTAATGAAATGAGTATCTTTTTACAGGTTTCCTGATTTCGCCCTGTTCTCAAATAATTATCAGTGAGTTCATTTACAATTTGCTTATCGGCCAGTCTTACCTGAGCTGAAGCTATAAGGCTTGCAATAGCCTTACTTTTTTTTAATATCCCTGTCTGTATTTGAGCAATAACCCGTGTAATATCTAAAGCTTTTACCAAACATTTATTTAATATAAGCCATACGGACAGTTCTTCGATTCTTTTTATAATCACCGCATGTCCGGATAATAGATCCTCTTCCAGGCGCAGCCATTCTGACAACACTCCAGCTATTGCAGCAATATGTTCCTTATTTCCTGCCACAAGAAATTTCTCTGCAGCAAGAGTCAGCACCATCAAACTTCTTTCCCGCAAAGTGAGATCATCAGATGAAGAGCCTCTTCCAAGATTCTTTATAAGAGATCTTTTATCGATTAAATCTGCAGTTTTTTGTTCTGTAAGGCAGTCCGCAAGAGCAAAGACAAACTCATCATTATGTAAAGTGGCAATATTACCCTGGCCCAGCAAAAAAATATTATGATTCAATCTTAACTGCTTGCGCTGATTCTCTGCTTGAACCATCTCGCTTGTAATTTCTTCTCCAATACCTCTGTTATGCGGTTTCCCAGGTTCCATGGTTACCCTCTGTTAGGGATTGCATTAAAGCTCATTGATCTGTAATAAGTTTTGATTTCATCACGGTTATTACACCAGATATATGGATCTCTCTATATTATTTATGGATTTTCCTTTGCATTACCCTAGATTTCTCAGTTTTTATATTTATAAATAATGGGGCATCTTTTTATAATCAAATAAACTCCTAATTCGTTCCTGTCCAGAAATGAGATTTTTTACTCTAAATAGAGGCGCTCGATAAATTTAACCGCAAACATATATGAAATATGTCGGAGTCTCGTACCTCGCTTACCTGAGGATTAAATTTTGAGAGCAACGAATAGTTAGGGAAAAAAGCCATTTATGGACAGGCACTAACTCACCAGACTTGATCATGTATAATCGAAGAATAGTAATTACCGGAATAGGCCTTGCTTCACCTAACGCTTCAACCTTGAGCGAATACAGAGAAAACCTGCTCAGAGGAGTAAGTGGAATCCAGGAAATTGATCTCAGATATTTTGGTAAGGCTCCTGCTGGAATCTGTGATTTTCCAGAAACTAAATACCGAAAAAAAAAGGAAAATAAAAAAGGGACACGAGCTGGCTGCCTGGGTGTTTATTGTGCTAATGAAGCACTTGCTGATGCCAAACTTGATATTAACAGTTATGAGTTATCGAAAATTGCTGTGATCATAGGCTTAACTGAGCATGGCACAGTCGAAACTGAAAACGAGGTGTATAACATTAAGCAGTTTGACTATGACGTCAAATACTGGACTCACCATCATAATCCCAGGACGGTCCTGAATAGTCCTGCTGGTGAAATTACCATGAACCTGGGTATCACCGGACCTCATTACGTTATTGGAGCCGCCTGTGCTGCGGGTAATGCTTCTCTGATACAGGCTGTGCAGATACTGAGGCTGGAAGAGGTGGATATGGTACTGGCAGGTGGTATATCAGAATCTACCGGTTCTTTTGGTATTTTTGCAAGTTTTCAAGCCCAGGGCGCACTTGGACATGCGGACGATCCTAAAAAAGCGAGCAAACCATTTGATGCAGACAGGAATGGGATCGTCATTTCTGAGGGGGCCTGTATCTATGTTCTCGAATATCTTGAAAATGCAATCGAAAGAGGAGCACATATTTACGGAGAAATTGTCGGTTATGCTATGAATTCAGATGCCAGAGACTCTGTTCTCCCCTACGGAAAACGGCAGGCGGAATGCATGAAAATAGCACTTGACAGAGCCGGGTTATCTGCAGAAGACATCGATATCATTAACACTCACGCAACCGGTACAAAACAGGGAGACACTGAAGAGTGTAAGGCAATTCGAGAAATTTTCGGTAAATCAAAGTCAACTTATATAAACAACACCAAAAGCATAATCGGACATGCAATGGGAGCCGCAGGCGTCCTGGAGCTGGCAGGCAACCTGCCTTCTTTTGAAGATAACCTCGTTCACCCAACTATCAATATTGAAACTCTCGATCCGGAATGTAAACTTGACAATCTTGTAATCAATCAGCCAAAAAAAACTCATTCAATAAACACCATCCTCAATAATTCATTTGGTATGCTGGGTT
>JAOZLO010000569.1:1351-2621 GCA_029934775.1 Desulfocapsaceae bacterium | reverse complement strand
ATCAACTCTCTGATGCGTGTCTTCATTTGACCACCATTTTAAAATTTCTTGAAATGTGCTTTAATCATTTTCATGCTTCTCATGCTGATCTCTAGAGATCGAAGCGTATTAACAAACCCGTGAGTATAACTTATAATAAATTCTCCATCAAGATATTCAATTTTTCTTTATACAAAGGGAATCAGTGCTGTGTTCTCTGCTCATGGGAACTGGGAAATAAACAAATTGCTGAATGTTGTTTACGGATATATGTTCTACTGTATGTTGTTTTAAACATTCTTTTCTCAAAGCTGTTGTTCTCTGCCCCTACAGAAACAAGATGGCAGAACGATTGAGATTGCATTAGGGGGTTGTTTGCAGGAGCCTCCTTGAGAACCGAAAAAAATGAGACAAATTAAAAAAAAATCAGAAGAAAGCCATCTTTTAAAATTGAATCATGAAATCAGCAATCTTCTAACCTCAACGACCTCTCTTGGCAGCACATTAAATCATTTGTTATCGATTTGTTGTAAAATTGAAGGAATCCACGGTGGTGCACTATATTTAACAGATAGAATAACAGACGGTTTGAAATTGGTATCGTATTGTGGGTTGAGTTCACAAATTCTCAACCATATCAAAAACTATGATTTTTCTACGCCGGAAACCATTTTTGTGCAAAATGGGAAATCGGTGTATTTCCATTCATTCGAGACTGATCCAGAAATTTTTGCATCTAAACAGGTTAAACAGCAAGGAATGAATTTAATTGCCATAATACCTGTATCTTACGACAATAACACTGTCGCCAACTTGAACCTTTATTCTTACGAGGTGGATCGATTAACCTCGAATAGCCGGTTGGCACTAGAGTCATTTGCAATGCGTATTGGTGCAATTATTGCCCGCGTAAATGCTATTCTGTCCTCACAAGAAAGTGAGCAAAGATATCGCTCATTGCTTGAGACCATGAACGAAGGATTTATAATTCTCGATGAAAATTTCATAGTGGCTTATGGGAATAATAAAATTTGTGAAATGCTTGGATATAGATTTGACGAAATATTAGGACTACCAGTATCGTTTTTTTTCGACGAGGTAAACAAAGAAATACTGGAAAAGCAGACCAGAAAGAAGAGTGGTGGGAAAAATCTATCTTATGAAATAGCCTGGATAAAGGCCGATCGAAAAACCATTACCACAAAAGTTGCCCCAAGGGCAATTGTAGATAAGTTGGGCATTTTCAAAGGCAGTTTTGCTGTCATCACGGACATTACTAAAATCAATGAAA
>JAOZLO010000569.1:0-1341 GCA_029934775.1 Desulfocapsaceae bacterium | reverse complement strand
CTGAAACTAACAGGATATTGAGAAATAAAGAGCGTGACCTCATTGAAAAAACGCTCAGTTTACAAGAGGTTAACACAGCTCTTCGAGTAGTACTAAAAAAACGAGACGAAGACAAAAATGAACTTGAAGAGAAAGTTGTTAGTAATATTGAGCAGTTGGTGATTCCTCTTCTTGGAAAAATCAAAGAGAGAAAGTTAGATTCTACTCAAAAATCATTATTTGAGATTCTTGAATCCAACTTAGCTCATATTGTATCTCCATATTCAAAGAACTTGTTTTCCAAACACCTGGAACTGACATCAACTGAATTCGATATTTCTAACTTTATTCGAGAGGGAAAAACAACAAAAGAACTCGCTGAAATTATGGGTGTATCATGCAGAACTATAGAAACACATAGATTTAGAATCAGAAAAAAAATGGATTTAAACAATACAAAAATCAGCCTTCGCTCCTACCTTCTCTCTCTTCAGTAATACTTATATTTTGTACGTAATTAGTATGTATATTTTAAGTCTTGAATGGTGCTGTTGTTTACAATATGCTGGCATTCATTCATTCATTAAGTTCTCTTGCTGGGTTGGAATCTTAGAAACCCACTCCACTTAAATAATTAAGATGACCTCTTTAGAACATGTCACACAGTAAACAAACCGGCAAAATCAAAATTGGGTTTATTGAGTCCTATGGAGATTTCTCTATTTATGGTGTGTCTAACAAACATGCTGCTCAACTGGCAGTAAAAGAAATTAATGATGGTTTTACTCTTAAAGGAGGACAACTGAATGCCCCCGGGAAAGCAAGTTTTGCAAGAAATGCCTCGATACCTCCATCTATACATGCTCGTGGGGACAAACTTAAATTTTCTGATAAGGGAAATGATTACAATCTTGAAAAAGTGCTTTTTGCAGGGGAAGACAAAATACTTGTCCAATCGAATGACGATGGAATCCTGGGTAGGCAAGTAAGTTTAATTGCCCCAGATTGTCAATCACAAGAGAGTACTCTGGAAAAATTGACGACAGAGCTTATCCAAAAACAGCAGGTGGATATGATTGTTGGTGGATTTGCAAGTACCGCAAGGGAACGAATTCGGCCAATTATAGGTGATCATAAACAATTATACTTTTACACAAATCAGTATGAGGGAGGAGTAGCAGACAAATACACTTTTTGCACGGGAGCGGTGTGTGAACAGCAAGTGTTGCCATTATTACAATACATGGTTGAAACGTATGGTCCGCGCATATACACAATCGCAGCTGACTATAAATTTGGCAGATTGACAGCAGCCTGGACAAAATCATGGGCTCCCATGTTTGGTGGGGAAGTGATCGGTGA
>JAOZLO010000568.1 GCA_029934775.1 Desulfocapsaceae bacterium | reverse complement strand
GTTCTGGCTGGTTATGCAGAAAGAGTTCTAACTTCCCCATGCATTCCAGTACCTGATTAGCAGGAGGTGATACAAAAGCAGCATTACCAGGTCAAATTTATCTCGCAATTCTGCCGACCATTCAATCATCGGCTCCGGAGGAGCCATCTTTTTAACTTGCTGTATTGGTGGTTGTACTGTAGGCTATTTTTTGACTTATTTCTGTTGGAATTAGAGTAGGTTGTGACTTTTTGGTTCTTGCTGCTGAGGGTGTTGTCGGGGAGAGGGGATTGAAGGTCGACCTCAGGGAACAATCCAGGGCATATTCCGTACCGATTTGGAGGGGGGGAAATGCCTGTTTTTGTCGGCTGTATTTTTCCTCTGGAAAGCGAATTCTTATCACCTGCTAGAATGTTTGCCATTACCAAGTTGAGCATGAATCCTGTCCATGTGAATCCGGAGTTTATCTTTGATGAAGGCTATGTGACATGGCATGAGGTGTATCCCGGAGAGACCGAGGATATAATGGATGAGCGAAATAAACTCACTGCGCTGAAAGACAGTGATCCTAAAGAATATCTGACAGCCATTAATTTCTGGGCCGTTGAGAGAATTCAATGCCTTAAGGATGATGGCTGGCGTAAGGCAGTTCGATCCTGCTGCCAAGTCAGCTTTTCACAAAACTATAAATAGTATTGTAAACAGGAAAATGGAATGAATAGTAAACGTCGTACTGTATGTGGATTGGGTATTGTACTGGGTTATGCAGCGCTGCTGCTTATGGTCTCGGGCTGTAGTGCGCATTATCCAGAGAATCCCTCCTTGGACAGCAGGATAGATAACGGTGGCTACCACACCGGAAACCCCACTCTCGGGCCATTGAACAGTGAAGAGATACTCTTGTTGCTGGCCTTTTCAGGCGGAGGTACACGGGCTGCCGCATTTTCGTACGGTGTTTTGAAAGAACTTTCTCAAGCCTCGCTGATGCTGCATAATAAAACGCTCAATCTGGCTGACGAAGTGGATGTAATTTCATCTGTTTCCGGCGGCAGTTTTACCGCTGCATATTTTGGCCTGTTCGGGGACCGAATTTTTGAGGATTTTGAAACGAAATTTTTGCGGCGGGACCTGCAAGGTGAACTCACCAACAGGATTCTCTTCAGCCCCTCAAGATGGACGGATATGGCCTCCGATTTTTACGGGCGCAGTGATCTCGCCACCGAACTGTATGATGAAACAATATTTGACGGAGCGACGTTTGCTGATCTTGCGACGGCGAAGGGCCCCATGATTATTATTAACGCCACGGAGATGACACTTGGTACCCGTTTCCAGTTTACCCAAACTTACTTTGATATCATCTGCTCGGATTTGTCCCAACTTCCAGTTGCAAGGGCTGTCACCGCATCATCGGCTGTTCCTGTGCTCTTCAGCCCGGTGTCCCTCACGAACCGTGCCGGATCTTGTGGATGGCAATCTCCAGAGTGGATGCAAAAGGCAATGGCCCAACCGGAGAGAACCAATCGCCTGTATAATCTGGCAGCTAATATGAACTCTCTCAACAACAGAAAAGGGCGTCCTTATCTGCACCTGCTGGATGGAGGGCTGGCCGACAACCTTGGACTCCGAAGTATATTGGACGCTGTACTACGATACGACAATTTCAGCGAGGCCATAAAAGAGCTGGGACTTGAACAAACCCGCAAGGTAATCGTACTGCTGGTAAACGCAGAGACTGTGCTGGATATCGAGTCCAGCCGATTGCAGCGGATTCCGACATTTGCCTCGGTACTCAATGCTGCAACTTCTGTCCCCCTGCAGCGTTACAGCTTTGAAACGGTGGCCCTTTTGCAAAGCCGTCTCCAGGAATGGGAACGACAGTCGCTGGAGGATGAATGCGGAGAATCCCGGGATGAAAAATGCCGGGGTGTTTCCCTTGACTTTATCGAAGTCAACTTCAGTGAGCACCCGGATCCGGAAGAGAGAATGTATCTCAAAACCCTACCGACTACTTTTGCGCTTGACGATGAAGCGGTGAATCGACTGATTGATGCTGGTGGGTTGATTTTGCGAAATAATAGTGTGTTCCAGAAAATATCGATTGAATAATTTATAAACACCAAAACTCATGTTTCTATAGCCTTTGCGCATGGCAATTGGCATCCAACATCACATCAGGAAATACTGCTGTCAACATCCTCGGCCTTAAGGATTCCCGACACAAGCTTGCCTAGTCATTCAGATGTGGCCCACCAATATTGTACTCGGTGAGGGAACCTTTGCAGGCCGGGAAATATGGAATCTCTCATTCGCTAGATATGATGTCACCCACCGCTGATTTGTTGTGAGTGACATGTGCAACCTGCTTAATTCGATACGGCCTTAGCTACATCGGTAGCAGTACCGGCAGTCTTCTCGGTCAACGCCTTGAAGACAAAAATGCCCTTACGATAATTCGCCGACCTTTATAGAGATCAAGATAACATCGAAGTGGTTTTTCAACTTGAGGGTCAGCTTGGGGGGTGACTGTAAGTGTCATGTCCTATCTCTCACTTTCTTCTCAAGCCATACCGGGTCTCTTCGCAAAGGTAATCGCCAACTCCGGCCTCTCTTTGATCATAAAAGACTCGCCCTGCTTCCAGG
>JAOZLO010000567.1 GCA_029934775.1 Desulfocapsaceae bacterium | reverse complement strand
CCTGGGATACAACAACATTTTCACCATATCCACCGAGCGCCTCCTGCAAACTCTCAGTTCCCACAAACGAAATACTACCGTATATCAATTCGTTGGAAGTTCTATTACTGTTTAATTTAATAAACTCAGCACAGGCTGAATACGCACCAACGAGGACAATCGCCTCCGGTTTCCCCCGTGATATATCTTCCAGGCCACCTAAAACTGCAACCGTATTCCTCTCATAACTCCCCTTTGACACCAGCTTCATATTTCTTTTTGCAAGAGCGATCTCAATACCTTTCAATCCTGCAAAGCCATAACTGTCATTTTGATAGAAACAGGCAATTCTATTAATTTTTTTCCTATCGATAAGGTAGGCGCTGAGTTTTTCCATCTCCTCGAAATAACTCGCTCTCACATTGATCACATATTTTTTAAATGGTCTGCGTAGAAACTCGGCCCCGGTAAACGGCGCAAAAAAGGGAATCCTGGATTGATCAATTATCGGGGCAACAGCGAGTGAAGTAGGCGTTCCGACTGCCCCTATCAAGGCAAAAACCTGGTCGTCATATATCAAATTTTTTGTGTTTTTCACCGCCTCATCAGGTTCATAACCGTCATCTCGGCTGAGCAGAACAATTTCCCTTCCTCGGATCCCTCCATTATCATTTATCTGAAAAAAAGCGGCCAGCAGCCCTGCCCGCATCTCCAATCCAAGATTTTTTGCAGGCCCGCTGAGGGCACATGACTGCCCCAGCACAATCGGTGACATATCCCCTGGTTCAATCCCAAAACCGGGAACAGGAAGCAGAACGAGCATGCTGATAAACAGGGAGAGAAAATGTGTTCTGATCATAGATATAATTCCTCCAGGAGATATCTGAAAATAACCATCTTCGAAGTCTCACAGGCTCGCTGACCTGTCTCGACTCAATGCTGCATGGCAGGATAGGGAAAATCAAGGATAAAAGCAACTTTTATACTGTCAGCC
This sequence comes from Desulfocapsaceae bacterium, assembly GCA_029934775.1. Lineage (GTDB taxonomy): Bacteria > Desulfobacterota > Desulfobulbia > Desulfobulbales > Desulfocapsaceae > Desulfomarina. The sequence goes on along the minus strand of JAOZLO010000567.1, from coordinate 1,654 downwards.
CAGAATCTGCAGGATACCGAAAATCCTCCGAATTGGCCCGGAATCATTTCCTGCTTGAAATAGAATCAAACACTATATAGGGTATCAGGCATTAATCAGGAGCTTGACGAGAACAGACATCGCAACACGTTCTGCTGCAGCTTACTTCCCCAACCAACATGTTCCACTTTTCATAATAATATGAGTACCACACAATCTCGAAGCACACCTCTTACTATTACACATACAACCACTATCATCACTCCGGGCAGTTCTCACGAGCAGGATGAACAACTCGCTATAGAAACACCTTATTCTATAGCTCTTAACGACAAAACGATCGGTTCTTCAATGGTATTACCCGTTGGACTGGAAGAATTTGGGGTTGGTTTTCTCTTTGGTCAGGGCTATATCAAAAAACCGGAGGAGGTAAAAGAAGTCTATGTCTGTCCGGATGGACGGATTGCTGTCTATGCCGATGTCGATGTTACAGAACCAAAGGAAGTGATAATAACCTCGGGCTGTGGAGGTACTGGAAAGATATCAAAAGAGATGCTGGAAGGGGCTTTTGAACCCCTCCAGAATTACACAATAACGTTCCCCGAAATCAGATCCTTCATACGCCAGACCCTGAACACCTCCAGCCTTGGGCAGGACACCCACTGCGTTCATGGCTGCGCCCTGTGGCAGGATGGAAAAATGCAGGCTTTTTTTGAGGATGTCGGCCGCCATAATGCCGTAGACAAGGTGCTGGGCGCAATCCTGCTTGGTAAAGCAACAGCACGAGGAGCAATATATACAACCGGCCGACTGACATCCGACATGGTTTTGAAATGCGCCCGAATCGGTATCCCGATTATTATGTCACGAACTGCACCATCATCACTTGGCATGGCAATAGCCAGAAGATCTGGGGCTACCCTGGCAGCCTATGCCCGGCCCGACAGACTCAATATCTTTAATAACCCTTCTCGCATAGTAAATCAGGTGAATAGGCTGAAGGCTGAAGGCTGAAGGCTGTTCACCCCTCAGACTGCAGACCGAGTTCTATCAGCTTTTCCAGAAATTCAGGAAAAGCCAGCCCATATTCCGCTGCAGCCTGCGGCAAAAGGCTTGTGGAGGTCATGCCAGGGATAGTATTGGTTTCGAGCAAGTACAGTGACCCATCTCCGGAAAGCATTATATCAGTTCTGCTGTATCCCCTTAATCTGAGAGCTTTATGGGCCGCCACACCGTATTTTTTCACCTGATCTGTTAATTCATCGCTTATCCTGGCCGGGCATATCTCTTCGGAGGCCCCTTCTTTGTACTTTGCATCGTAATTAAAAAATGAAAACTCGTCACCGGGAACAATCTCAATAACAGGAAGCGGCTGAGGTTCTCTGTTGCCAAGTACTGCCACTGTCAATTCCCGCCCCCTTATATACTTCTCAATCATTATGCGGGAACCGTGACTCTGGGCCTTTTCAATACCATCTACCAGCTGTTCTTTATTCTGCGCCAGGGTCAAGCCAAGGCTTGAACCTTCCCGTACCGGTTTGATAACGACTGGAAGATCAAACCTGGTAATCAGTTCTTCTATATTTACTTTATCTCCTCTACCAATAATCTGCCAGTCCGCCACAGGTAATCCATTCAGTTTGTAAAGTTCTTTTGCCAGATGTTTATCCATGGC
>JAOZLO010000566.1 GCA_029934775.1 Desulfocapsaceae bacterium | reverse complement strand
GTGATTGATTTCATAGTGCCACCTCGTTAAATGGTTCATCATTAACCATATTATAGTTCATGGATACCAGGCATGCAACCAGTCTAACCCGACAAGTCGGAAAATTTTTTAGAGTCGCTGGATAAGTGCCTCGATGGTCTCTCTACGTTCGCTATCTGTTGCTGGTATTAACCAGTTGAGTTTAATAGCAGTTCAGAATCTCTTTTGTAGCGTGTTCTTCCTGCAGCTGATTCGTTGCTTTATACGCGGCAAGTTTATTCTGAATTAATTCAATCATTGAATAGTTCTTCGTGGTGATAACTTTTTCCGGTATCCAACCATGGAATGACAATGCTGTTTCAAAAGAAATATAACTACCCGGTGCAATCCCTTGAGCCAGAGCAAAAGGGTGAATGATATCAAATTGATCAAGAATGGAAGAACAGGGGCTCCTGACTGCTCTACTATTACATGTTAAACAAATTCCCTTCCTGCTCCTTACCTTGAAAATCAATAACCTTCCGGCACTCCTCACGGATCACCTCTGAGAGATATTGCCAGAAAACCTCTCTCGCGACCGTTTCCTGTATAATTCCAGGAGGAAGAAATCTTTTCATTTCTCCAACAAATGCTGCCTGAAGAGTAGAGGAATTTTGTATCTTATGCATACGGCCATCAAGGAGTGTCAGAAAAACATCCATCGTGCACCGGTGATCCAGCACCTTCCCTGCAATCAGTTTAAGGGGCAGAGTGACGCCCTGCTGTTTGAGCCAGCCGATATCCCAAAGATCACGATTTTTAATCCGATTAGGTCTCAGAGCCAGGGCCACTATCTTATCGGCGAGAATCTCCTCACGACTCTGTACCTGAATGATGAGTCCGGAGGTACCCATATCCACACCATATACGTTACGCAGCATCATGGGACGGGGATCATAGCTGGGAATTGCACAGATATCGACATGGATTCTCTGGCTTGGCATACTGTACTGTCCGGGCCGGGTAATTACTTTTAGTTTCCAGGTAGCTACATTGCCGGTTTCGCGAACCGGATCAGTGACGCTGACGTGCAAGCTATATTTTTCTTCCAGACGTTGTACTAATATTCGGCCCAGATCTTCCAAGGTCTCGCGATGAAAGTCGGCTCCACCAGTGAAATCAAGATCTTCACTTAACCGGTTGGAGCCATAACAGGCTCGCAGACAGGTTCCACCAATAAAAGTGAGGTTCTTAAGCAAGCCTGCCATGCTCATTTCGCGAAGGATATCATGGTGCAACAACTCTTTTTCCACAACAATCCGCAATGGCGCAAGTTTATCCTGATTTTTCAGCGCCTGATCAACCAGTCGATCAAACAGATTCATCACCCGTCTCCAGGTTTACCAGATCCATATTGCGTCGGGTTTGTTTCATATCCAGGAGTGCCAGATTAGTGGAAGCTCTCCACAGCCGACAGCGGGCATCATAATGTAGATCCTTTTCCAGCTGCAGGGGAGACCTCCTGGTGTGAATACATTCAATATGCCCAAAATCCCCACAATTATACGTATACGTTCTGCCGGAAGACATCAAGGTTATCCAGTTCATTGGAATCTGGGAAATTATCCCTGCATCGCTTAAAACAGTTTCAAGGCTGAGGTAATTGAACTCACTTGCCCGTAATCGGGATGCGGCATGGTACAGAACCAGGCCTGCCGGATAATCGACATCAGGATAGAGATATAAACCACGGCATACACGCCTGAGAACACCTCTCTTATTTGCTCTACTGAGTAGTGTTTTCCATGCAGAACTGCTTAATGCCGGCAGAGCAGCGCTCAGATCCTGTAAAGAAAAAAGGTAATGTCCGGGATCAGCCAGAGCGGCAAGATAATATGATAACTGCTTGAGAGGTTGCATGCATTAAGTCTACAACAAGTGACACTTTATGCAACCTTTTGTGCAGCTGTTTTTTAAAAGAGAAAGTAAAAGAGAAAGGGGTCAGGCTTTCATAATTTGATATCAAATTGTTCAAGAATGGAAGAACAGGGTTGATATGCCACATCTGCCTGCCGGATTTTTATTGTCAACCGTTTGATGCCGGTGCTCAAAGTTGATACGTCCCGTCCAAAATAGGACGCTGCCGCTGTCAGGGTGTCAATGCTTAGCTGCACCACTATTAATCCCACCAATGCACGTGCCTCCGCGGCCTGACGGGATCTGCCGGCGGCCTTGAGTTCCAAAACGGATAAACCGTAAGCTTTGCCGACCATTGGCGCTTTCATAACAGACCGATCAAACTGCCGAAGGATCCAATCGGTTGTCAACCAGGGTAGGGGGGCATAGCCCAGATAAGACCGATGGCTGCTGAACGGATAATAATCAGCCTGTTTAACTAATCCGGCCCGTACCGGATTGAGATGGATGTGATTGCCCATCAGACAAAATGCATGGACTCGATAGTCAAACCGGATCGTACCTTCCTGGATGAGCAGATAAAGTCGATAACGATCATGATCGGCAAAAAAAATATCCTGTCCACCATTACCCAGCATCATGACATGATAGACGCCACCCGGCACATGTATTCGTGCTTTTCTGGCCATGCAGGAAGAGTAGATTAAAAAGATGTTTTTATCAAGTTATCAAAGCCTGACCCCATTATGACC
>JAOZLO010000565.1 GCA_029934775.1 Desulfocapsaceae bacterium | reverse complement strand
GGTCTTGTTAAACATATGTATTGTCATGGCTGTTTAAGACAGTGGAGTATACCATCAGAGATCGGGAAAAATCCAAAGCAACACGACTATCCCACTGAAATTACGTAACATACTGCTTCTCATCTGAATGTGTGCATTTTGGAAGTATGAAAAAGATAACATATTGAAATCACGTCATAATAAATATTTACATTCGCCTTGATTTTTATTTGATAATATGTAATCATTGTTTCATGATGACTACAAAGAGCGAAAGGTTTGGTAAATTTTTAACAATCTGTTCACCAGATAAAAATAATCGTGTTATTAAAACGATTTTTTGGGATTACTTCCCTGTTGTTCATTTTGATATAAACAGTTCAACCGAGCGAAAAATAGCTGTTATTGAACTCCTGGAGCAGGAGTTATGTAACCAGAAACTGGCAGGGAAATTATGTGGTTTTCACCGTAATACAGTATTTAAGATCATGCGAACTAAAGAGCTGCTGGGGATAGAGGGAGTTCTCAAAGATGATAGAGGCTCTAAAGCACCATATAAATATATTTCTGAGATCAGGTCACACGTCAAAAAGCTCCTCAGGAAGTATCCAGACTGGACAGATCAAGATATTGCTGCTCAGGCAGCCCTGGATCTTAAAATTGGAATATCTCGAAGCTCAGTTGCCAGAATTCGGACGGAAAAACAGGATAAAAAAGAAAAAATACCAAGCAAAAAAGAGCTATATGATATGGCGGTCAAGGCTGATTTGGCAGTAAAAGAGCATAACGTGAAGCGTCAGCTCTGGTTAAATTTTGATACTGAACCTGAATTAAAGCAACAGGCAAAAGAACATGAGAAAGAGACACCACCTGAAGCAGCAGGAGAAATCCAGAAATTACTGATAGAGCAATTGCAAAAAGGGAAGCAATGCATGTTTGCCGGCGGGTTGATGCATCACCTTTTTCTTCAGGAGATAGAATTTGAGCAAATTATGGATATTTTTCCGTTCAAAGCCGGCAGCACATATCAGTATTCTGACATTATGTATACGCTTTTCAATAGTATTACCCATGGGATAGGTTCCATTGAAGCTCTTAAGCTTGTCAATCCGTATGACCTTGGATTGCTTATTGGCCGACCTCGTATTCCAGACAAGAAAACAATGCGACAACATCTCAAGGAGATGGCAAAACTCCATAAAAGTGATAATCTGATTGACCAGTTTGCACGTCTGCTTCTTAAGCATGAGCGAATTGATCGTGAGGTTTTTTTCATTGATGGTCATTTTTTGCCATATTACGGATTGAAAGCCATTGCAAAAGGTTATTTCACTGTACGTCGTCAAGCCATGAAAGGTAATGAGCTTTATATGATAACTGACCTGCAGGGGAGGCCACTGTTTTTTATCAATGAATCAAATGAAATAGATTTTCGTCCAATTATCTCCAGGAGTGCGGCTATGCTTAAAGATTTTGGGATAGAGCGACCAATTCTAGTTTTTGACCGTGGTGGATATGGGGTTCATTTTTTTAGTGAACTTGACCATGATGCTGATTTTGTGACTTGGACTAAACATCTGAATAAACGATCTTTAATTAATATACCCCACAGCAGATTTACTGTAGGAGTTCTGTGTGGAGAGAATCGTTTTTTAGTATGTGAAGAACAGCATACGGTTCGTGAATCACCGCAAAATGCTAAAAAAAACGGGCGTGACAAGCCGGTTTCCATGGATTTGCGTTTAGTTGTGCTTCACGATGTCATGACAGGTAAACGCATGGGAATTTACACGAACAATAAAGATAAGCCAGTCCATGATATAGCCTGGTATATGCTCCAGCGTTGGGGGAAATCTGAGAATGTTTACAAAGAATTCATGGCCTGTTTCAATCTGGATTATCATCCCGGTTATGATATCAGGGAACTTGAAAAACAGCCATTGGTTGATAATCCAGATATTGCATTAATCCGGAAAGCGATTAACTCGCTGAAAAAAGAATTGAAATCGACAGAAAAAGAAATTCTGTTCAATGAGATGAAGGTTGAAAGACGACCGGATCAACGTTTAGATAAAAAGATATCGAAACTGGAACAAGAATTAAAGGTAGCTATAGAGGACATCAATGAGCTTGAACAAAAACTATCACAACTTGATGACAAGGTTTCAATTACTGAACTACTGCAAGGTAAGCCTATGAGCCGTACTGATCTGGAAAAGAAAAAGCTCTATGATTTTATGCAGATCATGGCATACCATTCACGAGAAAGGCTGTTGGAAATATTCAAGGAATACTATAACGACCCCAGAGACCCCAAGCAAGTTCTTGATATGATTACGACGAAGCCTGGACTTGTCAAATTGGTTGGAAATACGCTCATGGTCATGCTTGAGTGGATTGAGAACAAAAAACATCGGGAAGCAGCAAAGCAACTTTGTCATAAATTGAATCAACTTGGTGTTAGTCTGGTTGGAAGGCTTGACGTTAAACTGTCTTTTCATATAGCATGTTATCCGTAGAAATTTACAATAAGGACATTTAGGGGCACATGCACAATTTCAACTGGGGAAATCAGAGATTTTTCCCGATCTCTGAACATCCTTTATATACGATAATCGAAGGACTGGGAAACCAGATATTAAGAATTGT
>JAOZLO010000564.1 GCA_029934775.1 Desulfocapsaceae bacterium | reverse complement strand
AGGAAGTTCCGGGTTGTCGATGACTTTTTACCCTCTCCAAAAGACTTGGTTTTCAAGGAGGAAAATGTCAAAATCACAATCAGTCTCAGCAAATCAAGTATCGAATTCTTTAAAAAAGAAGCAAGAAAAAATCATACTCAGTACCAACGAATGATCAGGCGCCTGCTGGACCATTACACTGCTTACCATAATAACCTGGAACAATAACGCAGTCGTATATGACGGTATGACGTATGGGGTCGGACCAAGATAATCAGCCAAAGGTCCCTTTGAAGAAAAATAGGGTCACCCATCAATTCAAGATTCAGGGGACACCATACTTAATTGCTCATTTTTGCAACTCGATACCCAATTTGAACGTCCAGGTAAGCACAGACTCCGACACCGAACACCGAATACTAATTGAGAAAACTGAGAAGAACCAAGGACAGACATCTATAAACCGGTCATGCAATGAGTGTATTCACATCATACCTTGCTATTAACTTATCCCGTGTCACCAGTGTGAGTTTTTCAATAATAGCTTGAGCAATCAGCATTCGATCAAATGGATCTCTGTGGATATCAGGTAGTTTCCCTGCAAGTTCTGTATGGTCATAATTTATTGGAAGAGGAGTGAATCGATGTAATTTGATTTCTTCCTGCAGATTATCCGGAGCTTCAAATTTGCCAAGATTCCTTTTTATACCAATCTCCCAGACCGAAACAGAGCTGACAAAAACCATGTTTTCGGCGCGGGTTATACTGTCTCTGGCGCCAACGGACAGACCAGGATTATTTTCCAGAGCCCAGATTAATACATGGGTGTCGAGGAGGATATTCATATCTCATCCGGGAATAGAGATGAGTTGTAAAAACTATCAATAATCTCCTCATCTATTTTATCAAAATCAGGAGAAATATGCACCTTTCCTTCCCAGCTGCCACCCAGTTGGCGTGGAGAACTATTTTTTCGGTAAGCAGAGAGAACAGCAACCGGTTCTCCAGCCTTGCCGATTATTACAGGTTCATTTGTTTCCTGAACCATCTTTATCAAATAAGATAAACTGGCCTTTGCATCTGAAATATTTGTGATTTGCATAACTCCCTCCACTCTAGACAACAGTAGTACCTCACCCCTGAACTTCTGTACAAAAACACTGGATTCAGTATAGTCTGGTCTGGTCTGGTTGTCAAATAGGTATTGGGTTTGGGTGGTGGTGAACTGGGGTAGCAGCAAGAATGGCGTCATGAATATCTATGCCATGACTGGGATGCCACTTACGATAAAGAGCACCAGAAAGGTCCGGCAGACCGGCGAAGAAGACCGATGATATTTCATCCGTGGATTCAGCTTAGTTAAACCGTGGTCTGCCCCTGTTTTCTATACAAGTTTTTGTAAAAACTCAACCGCAGGAAGATGTAGTATACTGTTCCTGTTGATATACTGTCTGCTGCTCGTTGCAGAAACTTGATAATACTCAGCTTCAGGAAATTTTTTTTGCAGATAATTGAGATGAGGGCTGGTTGAACTCTTACCCCATTTGCATTCAATAAACATTTGCGGTTTAAGGTCTTTCATCACACAGAAATCAACCTCCCTTCCATCCGTATCCCTGAAGTATCTGAGTTCCATCTGTTCACCATAGAGATCTCTCTGGTAATGTACCCATTTCAAAAGATGAGACGCGAGTAAATTTTCGAATCTCGCTCCCATATCCGGCACCAGCGTCCAGTCGAAATGATAATGTTTCTGTTCTTTTTTAACTGCCCTGACCAGAGGAGACCCAAAAGGAGGGAGCCTGTAAATCATATAAATATTTTCAAGAATATTGAGCCAGCGGGTGACTGTTTTATGGGCAAGCTGCAGATCCTCTCTGAGTGAGTTGATCGACAGCGGAGAACCGACTAATTCCGGTAAACGCAGGGACAGGAGTTCAAGCTTTGATAAATCTGATATTGTTTCAATACTCGTGCTTTCCTGATTGACCAGCAAGGATCTGTAGTTTATCGACCATCGTTTTGCTTCAACTTTGGAATGAGAAAAAAAAGGCTCGGGAAACCCGCCAAGATCAAGTAGTTCCAGGAAGTCCTGATGGTTTTTAATCCCCAGCTCTTTAACCGATAAAGGATGAAGACGCAGATGGTGATATCTTCCCTGGAGAGAATCTCCGGACTTACGCAACATATCCAGTCTCGCGCTGCCGGTAACAAGTATTTCATGCCTATGGTGAAATTCATCATAAATACCTTTGAGATAATCCCGCCAGGTGGTGTACTTATGGATTTCATCAAAGCACCACATCTTTGTCACAGGAAGCTCTCGTCGTAAAATTGCTTGCCGATGGGCAGGTATATCCCAGTTCAGATATGATGATTCAGTTTTCAGTATGGATTTGGCCAGTGTCGTTTTGCCCACTTGTCTTGGACCACTGATAAAAACCATTTTTTTCTTTAGATCTTTGACAACCTGTTTTTGTATATATCGAGTTTTCATGGCAGAGCACAATACCAACATTTTAGACCAAAGTCAAAAAAACTCATCTGTATTTTTGACTTTGGTCTAAAACGGGGTTAAGTCTAAGGCGAGCAATACATCAAACAATTTCGAAGTCGGAGTTTATGCCCTGGTTTCATAAGGGTGCTTATCTCA
>JAOZLO010000094.1 GCA_029934775.1 Desulfocapsaceae bacterium | reverse complement strand
TCACGATAAAGCTGATTTATACCGAGAACAGACCAGATATCGGCCTGAACACCAAAATCCTTATCGAGCAACTCGGCCGCACTAATGACCTCTCTGAAAATAGAGCCACTCCCCATCAACTGCACTCTTTTATCACCTGGCGAACCTTTTTTATAGAGGTACATTCCACGATTAATACCTTCTTCCACGCCTTGAACCATCTCAGGATGAGTATAGTTTTCATTGAGAAGTGTAATATAGTAAAAGATATCTTCCCCTTTGCCATACATACGTTCAATACCTTTTTGTACCAGAACCGCAACTTCATAGGCAAAAGTTGGATCATAGGATAAACATGAAGGAAAGGTAGAGGCAAAAAGCAGAGCCTGGCCATCCTGGTGCTGGAGGCCCTCCCCGTTCAAGGTTGTCCTTCCGGCTGTTGCACCCATCAAAAAACCTCTTGCCCTGCTGTCACCAGCTGCCCACAACTGATCCCCGATTCGTTGAAAACCAAACATCGAGTAAAAGGTGTAAAAGGGGATCATTGGAACCCCATAGTTAGAGTAGGCAGTGGCTGCAGCAAGCCACGAGGATATGGCTCCAGCTTCAGTAATACCTTCCTCCAGGATTTGTCCCTTGGGATCCTCTCTATACCAGGCGAAAACTTCTGAATCCTGTGGTTCATAAAGCTGACCGATTGGAGAATAGATGCCAAGCTGGCGAAACAGCCCTTCCATGCCGAAAGTCCGAGCCTCATCAGGGATGATCGGCACGATATTTTCACCGATATTCTTATCTTTTACCAACATTCCAAGTAATCGCACAAATGCCATTGTGGTGGAAAGCTCCCTTTTTTTGGAGGAGCCAAGGCTACCTGAAAAACTGGAAAGTGGCGGCACTGTAAGCGGAATATGTTCTGTTTCCCGGTAAGGAACTGGACCACCGAGTGCCTTACGTCTCTCTTTTACGAACATATCCTCAGGACTACCCGAAGCCGGTCGGATAAAAGGAAGGGCACCAAGTTGTTCATCGGCGAGAGGCACATGAAAACGATCACGAAACTCTTTCAGAGAAAAAATATCCATTTTTTTCACATTATGGGCTACCATTACCGATTCTCCTGCCTGCCCCATACCAAACCCTTTAATTGTTTTTACCAGGATAACTGTGGGCTTGCCCTGGTATCGAGTGGCAGCTTCGAATGCGGCATATACCTTCCGGGGATCGTGTCCGCCACGGGTCATCTGCCAGAGCTCGTCATCACTTATATCTTCAACCAGTGCCTTTAAACGAGGATCATCGAAAAATACTTTTTCTCTGAGATAAGCCGGCCCTCTTGCCCGAATAGTCTGAAAATCGCCATCCACCATGGTGCCGAATTTTTTTATTAACAGTCCCTCGTTATCCCGCTGCAAAATGCGATCCCACTCACTCCCCCAGAGAAGCTTGATAACGTGCCAGCCTGCCCCCCTGAACCGTCCCTCCAGTTCCTGAATGATCTTCCCGTTGCCCCGAACAGGTCCGTCCAGTCGCTGCAGATTACAGTTTATCACAAAGGTCAGATTATCCAGATTTTCCCTGGCACCAAGAGAAATAGCTCCCAGAGATTCCGATTCATCCGATTCACCGTCTCCCATAAAAACCCACACTCTGCGATCCCCGGCCTTTTTCAATCCTCTGCTGTCCATATATTTCATAAACCGGGCCTGATAAATGGCCGCCATCGGGCCTAATCCCATGGATACCGTGGGAAATTGCCAGAAATCGGGCATAAGCCAGGGGTGTGGATAGGAGGAAAGCCCATGTCCATCGACCTCCTGCCTGAAATTTTTCAAATGGACATCATCCAGTCGTCCCTCCACATAGGCCCTGGCATAAATACCTGGCGAACTGTGACCCTGAAAATAGATCATATCGGCACCAAACTCCGCTTCAGGTCCTCGAAAAAACCAGTTAAAGCCGACCTCATAGATAGCTGAAACAGAGGTATATGTAGCAATATGTCCACCCAGACTTTTTTCGTTTTTGTTTGCTCTGGCAACCATGGCCATGGCATTCCAACGGACATAAGCTGCAACATTTCGGGCAATAATCGAATCACCTGGAATTTCCACCTCATCTTCAGGAGCTATGGTATTGGTGTAGGGGGTAAGTACTCCAGGAGAAGTTGATACCCCGAGAGCCCTGGCTCTGTCAGTCAACTCACGGAGCAGATAGTCTGCCTTTTCGCCGCCTTCCTTTGCAATTACGGCCGCAAGAGACTCGAGCCAGTCCTCGGTTTCCCGTGGATCAGGATCTTTATAGTATGATTTCATGGACTACCTCCATTTTATCTGCTGATCTATCACAACAAAAAAGTTATCCTTTTCTAAAATTAGCTCAATCCTCATCTTTGCCTACTTTAAACCAAGAATAAATCCGGTGGACTCAAGGGCTTTGATGAATTTCAGTTCTTTACCGGGGGCAGCTACCAGATATTTATCACCGGCAGGCAGACAGAGACTACTCAGTTTTTTGTCTGCCAGAGCTTTCTTACGAGCTTCTTGAGCACATTCAATCAGGGTTGTCTGGCCAACATTTATAAAGGAAGTGGATCGCTGTTCAACTTCCACAAAGAGTTTCTTCAATTCCCTGCTGAACTCTTCTGTCGACGAAGCTTCCAGTTTCTCCTTGATTTCTGCTAAAATTTCACCGCCTTTAATCGCTGCCAGTAATGACGAAATCGTCAGCCGCCATCTGTCAATTTCGCAACGTTCTGCTACCTTTTCAAGATACAGTTCCAACCCTGGTGGAGTGATCGCAGTGTCGCTGATTACCAGATCGGTTCCATCAAAGTTAAATATATCGTTATCGCCTTTCTGTGCCTCATAATCATCGTAATGGCCCATAACAAAACCACCGAGATTATTGATTCGTATATATTGCAACCCATCACAATGGCAGAGATATTCCAGCTCATCGACTCCCCAGCAATATCTGTAGTCTTCATATCTAGCCCCGCGGGGATCCTGGTAAGCGACGTCAATGAGTCCAAGAGTAGCGCAATATTCAAACAGATATATCAAAATATACCGCAGTTGCAAAAGGGGCCAGGTATCATTGTAGTCAAGATGCCCGTAATGTTGATCAAGGAAATAGAGCTTCCAGCTATAATTAACCATCTCAAATGAGTATTCGGGTTTTGTCTGCTGCAGCCGGATGAGTTCATCAATACTGATCCATTGTCCTGGTTGCAGATCTTCCAGAAGGTTGTTGATCATTGGTCTGCGTTTTACGGGGGTGGTCATGGTGCGACCCCGATGTGACTTTTGTCCCTTTATGGCAGTGACTCTTGAAAATTCATCTATAATTTTCGTTTTTTCCCATCGTTGCCATGCTGTCTGGATGCCGCCTGCCAAATCATTCTTCAACGCTTTACGGCCTGCCGGGGTAAGTTTCAAAAATGAACCATCAGCCTTGGCAAGACCTCCACCCTGAAGCAGCAGAGGCCAGGCAAAAGACTGCATGGGGCCGATTTCCGGATCATCATAGAAGTCCGGCTCATAGAGCAGATCCGTCATTTTCCTGACTGTGGCGCCGGTGGCTTTGCCGGTTTTGGCACTGATTCGTATGTTCTTATCAACAGCCAGGGTCAGGAATGTAGCGAGATTAGCCAGAGCCGCTCTCGATGTTTCTCTGACGGTAAACCCCTCGTCAAGCACAGTGCTGTTTTCTGTATAGTTGACTGTGTCTTTCTCCGGTTTGGGAGCGACTAATTTCAATTTTTCAAACAAGTCGGATGGTATTTGCCCACGAATAAGAAAGAGATCCAGTAGTTCTTTCTTTCGCCCATATCTATCTTTCGTCTGTGACCAGGGAGTAGAGCCATACTTGTTGACAAACATCCTGAGTTCAAAGGCACCATTCCATGTGTGGACTGTCTCAGACACGGCATGCTGACCAGATAAATTGAGCTTATTAAAAATTCCCTGAATATCAGCAAACATTTTCTGAACGATTGCCTGAACACGCTCATCCTTTCTGGATGGCACTTTGGAACAGATGAAAGATGCCAGCTGCTTCAAATCAGCCGTTAAGTACTCCTCATCCAGCATTTTCTGGTAGTTTATGGTGTGGTGAGTCATGTTTTTCCTGAAGAAAATTTGTTTTTTTGTTACATTGCCCTATGCAATCTTACGTTCCGTATCTTAACCTGAATAACACATTCTTCACAATGAACAACAACCCAAACATCAATAATCGTATATCAGAGTACTACACCCTTCCTCCTCTACAAAAAACTGTAGTGCAAATCATGACGGTCAATGTTGATTACTGCAGGGTCGGCATCATGCTTGATTGCCTGAATGATACGGGATTTCGGCAGAACAATGGCAGGGAACTGACCACAAACAATATGCAGCCCATACAGCAGGAATTGATTAATAAAGGATTACTGCTCAAATCAACCAAAGGGATAAGTTGTCCGGAATCCATTCGCAGGGAGGCGTTGCTGGATATGTTGCTGAGAAACAGCTTCGAGCAGACGGCATCGCTGCTGCAGAAACATAGCTCCCTGCCTGATACAAACAGACAGGCCAACCCGTTTGAAAATTACCAGCAACTTATTCGATCTTTTCAGATTGGACTGTTCAGCCATAGATCCACAAAAGAAATCAACACCATAGAAAACTATTATGCTTATCGCTATTTTCGTGACGATTACCGGGACAACAATCCGTATCACTCGATACTGAACAACCCGTTTTCCAGGGAAATAATGGACACAATCCACCCGGATATCAGGCTGGAAGTTGCACTGTCTCTGCTTGAACGAGTTGGTGAACTTCTGGAACCTGCAACAGATATCCTCAGTTATATTATTACCACCTACCATGCAGAGATCATCGGCAAACACTCAGCAATGCAGCTGATTAAATATCACCTGCTTTGTGGTGATAAATCTCTTGCCCATTCACTCGCGAAAAACCTGGAGGACGAGCTGAAACCTGAACAGCTCAGCCGTGCAGCCTGGCTGGAAAGTATCAGTGGTAATCATCAGCAGGCAGACAAGCTTTTTGAGCAGAGTATGCGATGTATTAAAAAACGAACCGGTAAGCGAAAGTTGTTTCTACGGAGCTATGCTGGGATCTTTCACCTGTTGTCTCTTCTTGGAAATGGTGGGAGTATTGCTCTCAAAAAAGCTATTGGCTATATCGATATAGCAAAAAAAGACCAATACCCGCTTTCTATAATTACACAAACCATGAGACCACTATTCGAAGATCAGTTGGGGGTGGCTTCCGGTGGACTGGCTGCACACGATTTGGAGTCTCTTGAGAATACAGAGAACCCCCTTTCATTTTTTTTTAGTAATCTTTTTCTGGCCTGGACTAATTCTTTTGAGGCCAAAAAAAATATTGAGAAAATCAGTTATGTCAGAGATAAAGCTCAGAAGAATAACTATACCTGGCTTGCTGCGGAATTATCTGCCCTGCTTTCGATCCTTGGTCAGGAGAAGGAGAAAAACCGCAAGCTATCACTCAAATTACACAAATTTTGTGACACAATCAGCTGTGTATACCTGATCAAAGAACAGCCGAAATGGGAAAAAACCCTTAATGCCCTGTTGCAAATTGCAGAGCCTGGAAAAAACACGAAGATAACACACAGGGCTGATCAACGACTGATCTGGCTGTTTAACCACAGCGAAACATACAATTTTTGTTTCATCACCCCTCGTCTGCAGATAATCAGTAAAAAAGGCACCTGGAGCAGAGGCAGACCAGTGGCTCTCAAAAATCTGTATCAGAATCACCATACCATGGAAGGACTTACCGAGCAGGATCGACGGGTATGCAGGGCTATCAAGGAAGAGTACTACCGTACCAGCTACAGATACGGTAAAACAGAATACACAATGGATCAAGGAATCGCCTTGCCGGCTCTGACCGGCCACCCATTGCTCTTTCTGGAAAGCTCACCTGACGCACGGGTAGAACTTGTTGCGGCCGAACCTGAAATGCAACTGTTAAAAGAAAAAGGCAGGTTGAAACTGGCCGTTTCTCCTCCCCGAACCAGTGAAGAAATGGTGGTGGTTAAGGATACACCCACCCGTTTCAAACTGATCCATTTCTCCAGTAAGCAAAATGAAATTATAGATTTGCTGGGTAAAGAGCTGACTATTCCCAAATCCGGCGAAAAACTGGCCGGAGAAGTTGTCGATTCACTGTCGTCGATTATCACGGTTCACTCCGACCTGGCAACAGGAGGTGAGACAAAAAGCAAAACCGTGAAGGCCGATTGCTCCCCTCACGCCCATATTATTCCTTATCAGGAGGGGATATGTCTGGAATTCCTGGTAAAACCTTGTGGAGCGCACGGCTCAAGTTTCAGGCCTGGAAAGGGTGGGAAAAGTGTCTTGACTGAAATAAAAGGTGAAAAGATCCGGGCAGTGCGTGATTTTGCCAAAGAGAAAAAACAGCAGGACAAAATTCTCCAGTCCTGCTCCACCTTTCGCCATCTTGAGAAAAGAGAAAACCAGTGGCAGGTTGATGACCCTGAGGATGCACTGGAATTACTGCTGGAATTGAAAGAATGTGGTGATGAGGTAATACTTGAATGGCCACAGGGTGAAAAACTTAAAATCCGCACGAAAGCATCCTTTGATAGCTTTTCCATGCAGATCAAGCAGGAGAGGGATTGGTTTAAGGCCACCGGATCATTGCAGATAGATGATAATCTTGCCTTGGATTTGCGTAAACTGCTCGATATGCTCAGCCGGGCCACTGGCAGATTTATCCCTCTGGACGACGGGACCTTTCTCTGTATAACCAGACAGTTGCGTCAGCGACTTGATGAGTTAAGAGCTTTTTCCGAAGGGCATGGAAAGGGAGTACGCTTTGCTCCCCTGGCAGCTCTTGCCCTTGAGGACCTCACCGAAGATGCCGGGCAACTGAAAACCGATAACGCCTGGAAACAACATTGTAAACAACTCAGAGAAGTAGTCAGGCCGCAGATTCCATCAACCCTGCAGGGCTCGTTGCGGGATTATCAGCAGACAGGGTATTACTGGCTGGCCCAACTCTCTCATTGGGGTGTGGGGGCCTGTCTGGCTGATGATATGGGGCTTGGTAAAACCATTCAGGCACTGACAGTTATTTTACTCCGGTCATCCCTTGGTCCCACTCTGGTTGTAGCACCTTTATCCGTCACCTCCAACTGGCAGGATGAGGCCAGTCGTTTTGCCCCCACTCTCAATGTAATTGTCTTTGGTCCCGGGGACAGGCAGCAGACCATCGACACTCTGCAACCTTTTGATCTACTCATAGTCAGTTACGGTTTACTGCCATTGGAAACGGAGCTGCTATGCGGGGTAAAATGGCAGACCGTGATACTCGATGAAGCTCAGGCCATTAAAAATATGCAGACTAAACGATCAAAAGCAGCCATGGCTTTACAGGCAGAATTCAGGCTCATTACCACCGGTACACCAGTAGAAAATCATCTTAGTGAACTGTGGACGCTTTTCAGTTTTCTTAACCCCGGTCTGCTTGGATCTTTCAAGAAATTTAATGAAAAATTCGCAGTACCCATTGAGCGGGATCAGGACAATGAGGCGCGTAACCTATTACGTAAACTGATACGTCCTTTTATTCTGCGTCGATTAAAAAGTGATGTTCTGGGGGAGTTGCCGCCTAAGACTGAAATTACCCTTGAAGTTGAAATGAGCAATGATGAGCTGTTGCTTTATGAAGCTCAGCGATTAAAAGCTCTGGAAAATATCGATGCCCATAGTGATGAGGGAGCTGGACAAAAACATCTGCGCATCCTCGGTGAAATTATGAAATTACGCAGATTATGCTGCAATCCGAGCCTGGTTTTACCGGATTGTAAAATTGCCAGCTCAAAGCTGAAAGTCTTTGGTGATACTTTGCGGGAATTACTGACTAACAACCATAAGGCGCTGGTTTTTAGCCAATTTGTGGGCCATTTACAGATCATTCGCCGCTATCTTGATACAGAGAATATCAGCTACCAATACCTGGATGGATCAACTCCCATAAAAAAGAGGCAACAGCGCATCGCCGATTTTCAAAATGGCCGGGGAGATGTCTTTCTTATCAGCTTGAAGGCGGGCGGGGCGGGGCTTAATCTTACCGCCGCCGATTATGTCATCCATATGGATCCATGGTGGAATCCAGCTGTAGAGGACCAGGCGTCGGATCGGGTACATCGCATCGGTCAGGAAAGACCGGTGACTATTTACCGCCTGGTGGTAAAAAACTCCATTGAAGAGCAGATTGTTGATCTACATAAACAGAAACGTGACCTTGCCGACAGTCTTCTTCAAGGCACTGATGTGGCTGGAAAAGTGTCAGCGAAAGAGTTGCTGGGCCTTTTACAGGGAGGGCAGCCCCAGCAATAGAGGGTGCTCAGTTGGCACCAACCAGGACCTGAAGTACGGCGATGACATCACTCAGTGGGTGAATATGTTTCATTTCATTACCTCCTACTAAGGGCTGACACATCCTGCCTGGCGGCGTTACGAAATATCGGAATATATTTGATATTACAGATCTTTCGCGCCTCAACACTTAAATTTTACAAATTTATTTTTGAGCGAACCCTATGCATATCTAAACACAAACACAAACCAGAGGATTGCAAGCGCAAGTCCACCCCACAATGGCGCACCGAAAAAAGCCAGCCAGCCGAAGTTGATAAAACCGGTGCCAAGCCAGGAAATAAACAGCCGGTCGCCACGTGTTGTGTCCA
>JAOZLO010000093.1 GCA_029934775.1 Desulfocapsaceae bacterium | reverse complement strand
ACTTTTTCTTTAATTATCTCTGAAGTTTCAATTAATATATCAGCAAAATCTTCAGGATCCACCTCATGTATTACAGAGCAACCCTTGTGATTTCCAAGGCCAATAACAAGCATTTTTAAGAGGCCACTCTGTATTTTTCCAATAAAATCTGTATGGATTTTTATTCTGTTTATCGGGATAATATAATCCGCAGCAAGGGCAACAGAATCGAAATACACAGGTAATCCTTCCGCTGTTACGCCGATATTCTCGACCTCAACTGAACTGCAGATATCAATATCAAGGAATTGTTCAGTTATGTTAAGGGATTTCAGAATTTCGAACTGACCTTCTTCTGTTCCATCTCCATGGCTTCCCATGGCAGTGATAATAAAAGGTTCTGCACCGCTTACTTTTATATAGTCGACAATGGTTTTAACTATCAAATCAAGTTGATTAATACCACGACTTCCAACGGCTAAGGCAACCCTGTCCCCTTTTTTAAACTCGATATCGCGAGCCATTATCTCCAGTTGATTTACCAACGCCAGAGCAACATCAGTTAATCCATTTTCATTGAATTTTTGTGTTACCCTGTGCATTGTGGGGAGTTTAATTTCTTTCTCTTTTTCAAGCAATATTGCCATTTATCACCATCCAACGTTATACTTTGAATCACTCAAAAGAGATTGGCCTTAACGCCGGGAGGAACTCCTTTACGGCTGGAGTTCATCTGAAAGACCTGGTTCAGTGCTGTACCGAAATTAATAAACAGCTGTCGCCAGCCCTCTTCAGGCTGAGGAATCTCCTTGCAATGGATCATGATTGAACAGCCCAGACCCCAGGAAAAGCCTTCAAAAAAATCATCCAGATCTTCCGAGTAAAGCCCACCAGACACGGTATGTCCAATGATGAATTTCCTGTAAAGCTGGTCACGACTCGCTGCAAGAGAGACAAACTGACATGACTTTCGACCTTCCACGCTAATGCCGACAGAAATCATCTGGTCAACTATATCAGAAGGGGTTGCAACAGATGAACCAGCGCCATTGATACCCTGATCTACCATCCGCCTGACCAATATTTCCCGTAGTACCCTGCCGAGAACCATGCCTGTATCCTCCAGCAGTACATGACTCGAGCTCAATGCCCTGGAGATAAAGACAGCGTTGAGATTAAAACCACAACTCCTGGCAACCATGCTGAGCAGGTTCTGCAAACCTGCCAGGGCTTCACTGTTTTCAAAATGATCGATGGCTGTCCCCTTATACAGGAACGATGCCCCGGTCAGACCATTAAAATCGATATTCATCGTCAGCTCACTTTCCGCGGTCTGACGCGTTATGCCAGCAGCCCTGCAGGAACACCGTATAAGCTTGATTCCGTCCTGGCTTGAGCCACCATCCTCATTGGAAGAAAACTCCTCAGCTTCCAGCAGAGGTGTATATATATCGTGTAGAGCCATTCCAACTCCGCGAAAGATTCCCTCCCAGGTATGATGTGGATCGTTAAAACTGCACACCAGAACTGTTATCCGAGCATCAAGCCCTAGAGCTAAGCCATTAAGAAGTTCAACCAGTGCTCTGCCTGATTTAAGCTGTTCGCACCGAAGGGAGATAAAATAGTCAACGTCGATCTCAATTGCTGATTCCAGTTTTATCCCTGCTTCAGCGCCTAACTCCACCGCCACCTCGGCGCTGCCGTCGTCAATCATTCCAAGAGCCGCAGCTTCACTCTTTCTGGAGGAAAATTTCCCAATGGACCTGCCAAAGGCCGTGCCAAGATCCTTCCAGTTCTCATCGTTCCATTCAAGCACGATGGAACACCCCATGCGCCAGGCAATATGCTCCAGCATATGACTGATAAAATGGTTGGGTGTTGATATTTGCTTATGTGTTACCTGTCCAAACTCAAACCTTATGATCTTCATCGATAATACCTATTTCGATTTTAGAAACAGCTCCAACCCAACCAGCTTATCCAGTAAAAGAACAGCTATAAAGGCGATGATTATATATACAGCCGACACAGCTGCAAGATCTGGTGTTATAACGCTGCGGATGGAATTATAGATCGATACCGGAAGGGTAACAATCCGGGCATCGGTAAGAAAAAGACTGACAAGAAATTCATTAAAAGCCAGAATAAACATCAGCAGCGCTCCGGTAATTACTCCGGGCATGACTCCGGGTAGTGTAACTGTGAGAAAAGCCTGCAGTGGGGGGGCACCGCAATTAGCCGCAGCATTCTCCAACTGATCATCAAGACCGTTGACAGAAGCGCTTACGGCCCAGATCATAAAAGGAAGGTTAATTATACAGAGGCCGATTCCCACCGGCCACAACTGACCGAGAATTCGGATCTCACCGAAAAAAATCATCATGCCCAGGCCGGACACCACCAGGGGAATAGTAAAAGGCAGAAGAAGGTAAACCTGGAGTCCTGTATAAAAACGGATACGATACCTGGAAAGAGCTATAGCTGCCAGAGTTCCGGCGGGAATACTCACTGCTGTGCAGATAAGTGAGACATAAAATGTTCTAAAAAATGCTGCCTTGAAATCATCCAGGAGCCAGAGTTTGCTGTACCATTTCAAAGAGAACCCCTCGGGCGGAAACTGGACGATATCCCCCGTGGTAAACGAGGCACCAAAAATGATAATGGTTGGCAGACTGAGCAGGATCAAGTCAAACCAGACAATAGCCCACAGAACAGTCGCTTTGCTCCTGGAACCACTCACTCTGCCCCCTTGGAGAAACCAAGCGTACCGGTGCCGGCAATGGAAAAAATTACCACGACAAAAGCAGTACCCAGGGTGACCAGAATCATGGAAAGTGCTGCTCCAAGGCCGGAGTTCGACAGCTGAAAAAAACCGTCATAAATAGAGTTGGCAATGAAATCAGTGGTCCCCCCTCCGAGGATTTCAGGCATGGCAAAGTCTGTTAGTGTAAGGGTGAAAATAACGACAGATGAACCGACAAGACCGGGTTTTGCCAGGGGAAGGACAATATGTATGAAAGTCCGGCACCAGTGTGCACCCAGGCTCTCAGATGCCAGTTCCACGTCTCTACTGATGGCGGTGATGGCAGGAGCGAGCAGCAATACGCCAAAGGGCAGCATATATTGAACCAGACCAAGAATTACGGCGGGATAATTATAGATGAGTTTCAAAGGAGAAAACCCAAAGAAGCCGATAATATTGTTCAGCAATCCTTCCTTACCAAGGATTATGAGCCAGCCATATGCACGGACAATTTGTCCGATAAAAAAGGGCAGGAAGAGGCTGATCAGCAGAAATTTCCTAGTCATTGCCCGCCTTGCCCGTACCATGAGATAGGCGTAGGGAAAGGCGAGGAAAATAGTAATTACCGTCACCAGGAGTGAGGCATAAATCGATCTCAAAAGAACAGTTCGGTATGTAGCGCTTGTAAATGCCGTGTAGTAGTTGGTCAGACTGAAAGACTCTTTCAGTCTGTAGTTGCTAAGGTCAAGTTCATGCAGACTGTAGCCGCCGATATAGACAAGGCCAATAACCAGAACAAACACCAGTAGTAGAGCCGGTACCAGGAGCAGGTAACCGGTGTATGGGTACAATGATCGAGGCCAGATCAAAGCGGCGATGCGTTCAGCAGCATCCAAAATGCGCCATCTGACCGGAAACTGAGAAGATTGTTTTGCTGATGCCAAAGGGGTACCCACTCGATCATTAAAGCCCGACACTGCTACAGTGCCGGGACTGAAAAAAGTTTAACAATGCAGAGATAATCACCCCTGAAATATTTCATTGAACTTGGCAAACCATTTTGGCTGGTTTTCCACAAGGATCTTTGACGGAACCCGGATAAGTTTTTCAAAGTCTTCTGGTTTGGTGGGATAGGAAACGTCCCCGACCAGGTCAGCAGGCGGATCAATACCAGGGAAGACAGGAGGAAGACCGAGCATTGAGCACCACTTTTGCTGAGCATCTCTGGTAAGAGCAAAGTTGATGAATTCCTTGGCCCAGTATTCCTCATTTGCCGGCAGCCCTTTGGGAACCCACAACCCGTCTGTATCTACCTTGCAGCCTTCTTTCGGAACTGTCCATGCCACGTCTATCCCGCTCTGTTTGGCAGCGCGGGCGTTGACGCTGATAGTACAGGCCAGATCAATCTCTCCTTTCTGGAACCAGGTGGTAAAATCCGCATCTTCTCCAAGCAGAGGTTTGTTGGCTTTTAACTTGCGATAAAACTCATAACCTGGCTCCATATTATCCGGGATATCAGCAAAACTACCGCCCCCGACAATAACGGAGATCGGATTAAAACCGATACCATCATCATAGAGAGCTACCCTGCCCTTGAATTTCGGGTCAAGCAGCACGTTCCAGGATTTGGGAGGTCCCTCGGGGAAGGCTTCAGTACGATACGCACAGACATAGACATAAGCGTAGGTGTTAACCAGGGGATACCCTTCAAGGCCTACCGGTTTTGCCAGTGGAAGCAGACCTTTCAAGTTGCTCAGATCACTGAGATCCACTGTCACCCCCCGCAAGGCCGAGATAGTGGCGTTGGTGGTAGTATCCCAGTTTACATGAATCGGCGGTACCCGACCCTGATCAACGGCTGCCCAGATTTTAGGTTTGATTTCATTATCTTCAGTGAAATCCAACCTCACTTTTATTCCTGTGGCCTTGCTGAAACCATCAGCAACCCCTGCCTTGAGCGCTTCCCCCCAGGATCCACCCCAGGCACGTACTATAATCTCCTTGGGTTTTTTCTGCGCGGCCCAGGCCAGGCCAGGCGCCAGCATCACTCCTCCGGCCAGTATTGCGGAAGTGGCTAGGAAATCACGCCTGGTCAGGTTCAAATTGTTTCGTTGTTTGTCGTTCATTATACTCCTCCTGAGTTCAGTTGTTCTTGGGTTGTTCTGTTGCAAAAATTTACTAGGAGCTTGTCCGAGAATAGGCATTTTTTTCTCAAATCGAGGCATTTATAAAAAATAAGCACAGACATATATGTGATATGACGAGCATTATTTTTTATATAATAACGAAGAGTTGGGGAAAAATGCATTCTCGGACAAGCTCCTAGTCCGGATACACCAGCAGGTCTCTTATGTTCCAGCTTAATACCACTCTGTCTCCCCGCCTGTGCAAAACGTTATGAGCTGGATCATGATCGAAAACGAATATGGGGGCAGAGTCAAGAGCGGGGCATCGGATCTGGTATACCATTCTGTCACCTTCAAAAATCTGCTCCTCAACTACACCGTCCAGTACATTATCCATACCCACTGGCCTGGTCTGCTCTGTATGAACCCGTACCTGTTCGGCTCGAATGGCTCCTTCAACAGACTCTCCAATATGAAATTTACTGCTGGTCTGGCCCCACAGACTGGTTGTATTCACATTGAATTTCACTGTAGTTCCTTCGATCTGGTCCACCGTGCCTTTCATCAGGGAGGTCAGCCCTATGAAGCTGGCAACAAACTTATTACTGGGCTGACGATACAGGGAAACCGGATCAGCCGACTGCTGGATGACACCGTCGGCCATGACAATTATCTCATCAGACATGACCAGAGCCTCTCGCTGATCATGGGTGACGTTGATAGTGGTAACGCCGATTTTCTGTTGAATCCTTCTGAATTCCAACTGCATTTCTTCCCGCAGTTTCTTATCCAATGCTGAAAGAGGCTCATCAAGGAGAAGCAGGTCCGGATTGAAAGAGAGAGCACGAGCAATAGCCACCCGTTGCTGCTGCCCGCCTGATAATTGATGAATCCGCCGATCTTCCATACCGGTCAACCGCACAATACCAAGGTACCTCTCAACAAGTTCTGGAATATCCTGCGGGGGAAACCGGCGCATCTTGAGCGGGTAAGCAATATTTTCACCGGCTGTCATATGGGGAAATAAGGCAAGGTTCTGAAAAACCATACCAATGGAGCGCCTATACGGCGGCACAGCCTGGACTGGCTTGCCATTAATACGGATTTTACCGGTGGTAGGAGATTCGAAACCGGCGATCATCCGCAGCAGGGTGGTTTTCCCACAACCGCTCGGACCGAGGATAGTCAACACCGCCCCCTTAGACAAAGAAAAGTTTACATTGCCCACGGCGGTGATTTTTCCAAAACGTTTAGAAACATCAATAAGTTCCACCACGGGGGAAATATTTTTCATGGATTCTGTTTTTACCTGACTGGAGGATAGTTGTCCCCTAAATGGATGCCAAGTAACCCCCGTCAATAGTTAACATCTGGCCGGTGATGTATTTCGCAGCGGAACTACAGAAAAAAACTACGGCCCCTGCAAGATCTTCCACCTGACCAAATCGGCCAAGTGGAATTTTATTCAGCATGGCCTCAGCCCAATCTGTATCCTTGAAAAAGGCATCAGTCATTGCGGTACGGAAATAACCCGGTGCAATGGCATTGACCCGGATACCTCTCGGAGCCCATTCCGAGGACAGGGCGCGGGTTAAGCCTAAAAGTCCACTTTTAGAACTGGTATACGGGGCAGCTGTAGGAATACCAACACTGGAGCTCAATGAGCAAACATTAACAATACTGCCACCATCGTTGGTCAACATGATTTTGGCGGCTGTCTGAGCCATAAAGAAGGCACCTTTCAGGTTGGTATCGAGAATAGTATCCCAAAGCGAAGGCGTTACCTCCAGTGAATCTGTAACACATTCATAGCCGGCATTGTTTACCAGAATATCCAACCCTCCGACTTCCTGGCAGCATTTTTCCATGATTTTGGACGATTTGTCAAATGCTTTCACATCAAGTTCAAGCACAGTTGGCTTAGCCCAGTCAGCGTGGAATTCCTCTGCAACAGCGATAAGTTGTACCTTATTCCTGCCCGCAAGAATGACTTTAGCACCCGCCCCTGCAAGACCCATTGCCAGGGCCCGGCCTATTCCTCCCGAGGCTCCAGTAACCAGTGTTTTTTTCCCCACCAGGCTAAAATCGACAGATACAGCAGATAGAGTTCTGCCAGGGCTCATTGGCTAGACTCCTTTTGCTGGCTGATCTTGTTTCGCAGTCCGGAAACGGCAAGGGCATGTCCGTCAAAGCCTTCATACGTTGCCAAAGTATGGGTATGTTTTGCCAAAGTTTCGTAAGCCGGCGAAGTAACATAACCTATACCTGTTGATTTGAGGAAATCGAAAACTCCAAGGGGTGAATGGATTCGAGCTGCCCCTGAAGTCGGCAACACTGCGTTGGGACCAAGCACGTAGTTACCCAGAGATAGTGGTGTATTCTCGCCAAGCAGAATCTCACCGGCATTGGTGATTGAACCGAGGTAGGCAAAGGGCTCACTGCTATGTATCATCAAGTGCTCGGGGGCATAGTCATTAATGAAATCAATGCAGTCCTGACTATTTTGAGCAAGGACAATTCCTCCTCGGGGACCACGGAGAACATCCTGTGAATACGACCGCCTGGTTTCGCCCAGCATCTGCCAGTATCCCGGAATTGCCTGCATCGCATCCTGAGCCACTTTTTCACTATCGGTCACAAGGTACGCAGAGGAGTCCGGCCCATGTTCTGACTCGATGATCAGGTCAAGACCAGCCAGGGCCCCATTTGCGGAACTATCAGCAAATACGATTGACTCACTGGGACCAGCGGGCGTGCCGGGGTCAATAACATCTGCCAGTAAACGTTTTGCCGCGACAACCCACGGGCTGCCCGGACCAACAATTTTATCAACCTTAGGAACAGTGTCCGTACCAAAGGCAACTGCCGCTACAGCCTGGGCACCTCCGCATTTATATACATCAGTAATGCCCACTTCTCTTGCTGCAAACAGGGTTGCATCGTCTACGCGGCCGTCAGGTCCGGGCGGGGTGAGCACACAGATTTTGGCAACTCCGGCAACCATAGCCGGAATGGTTGTCATCATGAGAACACTTGGGAAAGAGCCTTTACCTCTGGGCACATAACAGGCCACCGAAGGGATTGGAGAAGTTTTTTCACCACAGAACACCCCTGACCGAACTTCCTCCATTCGCATCGGTTTCGGCATCTGGGATTGATGAAAGATACGAATACTTTCAGTTGCAAAACGTATAGCTTCGATTAGATCCTGAGGGACCGCTGCCAGCGCCTGGTCAAATTCTTCCTCACTGACCCTGATTGTGTTTATCTCAATAGGAGCCTTGTCAAAATCCTGGCAGAAGCGAACCAGCGCTCTGTCCCCTTCCTTTTTAACAGCTTCAATGATTAATTTCGCTTTATCAAGGTATCGCCCAAGATCGCTTTCAGTTCGCAGCAGTAGTTGCTGCCTCATCTCACTTGATAATGTCTGCAATCTGAGCAAACGGACATCTTCCCTCATCTCTCTCACCTTGGTCTTGGGATTCGCGCAAAAATAAATTCGCAAATTTTAAGTGTTGAAGCGCTTTCCTGACAAGACGCGAAAGAGCAGTAATATAAGGGCACATTCCGATCTTTCGCAACGCCGCCAGGCAGGATGCATCGGCGCTTAAAATGTGAAGTTATTTTTACTCGAGCCCTTAGGGTAGCATTTAAATGAAAATGGAGTTCTGTGATGAAAGCAGGGGTACTTTAAAAATGTAGCCGGTAATCTTGCCGTAACCCGGATTTTCATAACAGCAAAGCAGCGGTATTATCATGGCTGAGTTCGTCCTGGCAGTCCAAACTGCAAACTGGCATTCCGCGAAGTAACAATTACAAAACAGACCACCACAAGTCAAGGGCTTACTTGAATACCTGGATATTCGACATAAGGCCAAGCGCAATCAACGCCTATCGCTACAAGTGGTC
>JAOZLO010000563.1 GCA_029934775.1 Desulfocapsaceae bacterium | reverse complement strand
CCTGCACCACTGCCAGGTCTCTGTTCGCCACCGAATCCACCAACAACCGCCCGACACCGGGCCAGGCAAATACGTTTTCGGTAATAACTCCGCCTACAATCAAGCTGCCTACAAAAAATCCGGCGACAGTGACGGTCGGAATGGCCGCATTGGGAAGGGCGTGTTCCCGAACCACTTTTCGCCATGGTACACCCTTAGCCATGGCGGTGCGAATATAGGGTTGGCTGAGAACTTCCAGCATCGATGACCGCATAAACCGTGCGAATATGGAAGCTTCTGCTGTGGCCATCGTGATCACAGGCATAATATAATGCTGCCACGTTTCGCTACCGGCGCTGGGAAGCAGTCGCCAGGTAACTGAAAACAGTAGAATCAACAGCACGCCCAAAAAAAAGTTTGGCACACTCAAGCCCATAACAGCCATGGTCATTGTGGCACGATCGATAGCAGTGTTATGGTGAAGTGCCGCATAGATACCGGCAGGGATTCCAATCAGAAAAGTTACAATGGCGGTGGCCCACATCAGAGAAAGGGTTTTCGGGATACGTTCCATCACCACCTCAATCGCATCACGGCCGTCAAGGTATGATGTACCCAGATCACCACTGAAAACATTTCCGATGTAACCCAGATATTGATGCCAGATAGACTTATCCAGGCCCCATGATTTTCGAAGTGCCTGGAGTACAGCCTCATCTACATCGGCACCATATATCTGAAGCGCAGCATCACCGGACAGACGCAGGGCGATAAAAACAAAGGAGACAATAATGCAGATTGTTAAACCAGCGCGAAAGAGTTTCTGTAACACATATCGGGTAGACATATTACCTCCTCAGCCCCATTATGCTTCACCGTGGGCGACATGGCAGGCGACCATCTGGCCGTCTTTTAATGGCTTCAATTCGGGTAAGTGTTGCGTGCAAACCGGCCTGGCCAGATAGCAACGTGTTTGGAAGCGACAACCTGGCGGTAGATCAATGGGGCTGGGCGGGTCACCTTTCAAGAGAGTCCGTTTGCGTTTAAGTCCAGGTTCAGGAATTGGTATCGCCGAAAGCAGGGCCTGGGTATACGGATGTGCAGGGGTATTAAACAACAGTTCACCCTTGGCCAATTCAACGATCTTGCCCAGGTACATGACAGCTACCCGTTCACAGACATGGCGCACGATGCTCAAATCGTGACTGATAAATATCATTGTAAGGCCTTTTTTTTTGGTTAGTTCTGCAAGCAAATTGATAACCTGTGCCTGGATTGATACGTCAAGTGCGGAAACCGGTTCGTCACAAACAAGTAATTCAGGATTGAGCACCAGCGCCCGGGCCAGAACAACACGTTGCCGCTGTCCCCCGCTTAAATCAAATGGATAGCGATAGAATGTGTGATCCTTTAAATCCATGGCACGTAGAATTTCAGCAGTCTTGTCATCGTGCTCTGATATGTTATCACTGTTGTGGATGAGCAATGGCTCGGCAACTTGATCAAAAATTCTCATACGCGGATCCAGGGCGCCAAGTGGATCTTGGAATACATACTGCATCTGTCGTCGGAGTTTTCTCCACTCACTCGGCGGAAGGCCAGAGATCTGCCGATCTTTGAACATTACACTACCAGAAGTTGGCGTGTCGATGTTCAGCAACAGGCGGGCGATGGTGGATTTTCCGCAGCCGCTTTCACCAACAACACCAAAACTTTCACCATTGTTAACGTTGAACGAAACATCGTCAACCGCTTTGAGATCTGCTTTTTTGTGGATCAGCCAGCCACCTCTTCGTATTGTATAATACTTCTTTAGGGCAGTGGCTTTGAGCAATGGCGGTTCGTTTTCCCTCGGCATGGACACATTTGGGGCGCTTTCCTGTATATTCAACGTTGCAGCCCTCCTCGTTGGGGATTAAAGCAGGCAATACTATGGCCTCCAGTTTCAGCCGTAAGAGACGGCTGATTGAGTGTGCAATCCTCTAAAGCGACAGGGCAACGTGGTTCGAAAGCACAGCCTTGCGGCATTTCGTGAGGAGCCGGGACGGATCCTCTCATGGGATGCAGCTTATCCGTTCGGCGATCGATCCGGGGCAATGAAGCGAGCAAACCACGGGTGTATGGATGGCGTGGATCCGCGAAAACACTTTTGACTGGTCCTTTCTCGGCAATCCGCCCACAATACATCACAGCCATCCTGTCGCACGTTTCCGCAACAACAGCAAGGTCATGGGTGATTAAAATAATGGACATCCCCATCTCCTTACGTAAGCCGCGAATCAGCTCGAGTATTTGAGCCTGGATGGTCACGTCCAGTGCCGTCGTCGGTTCATCTGCGATGAGCAATTGAGGGCGACCAGCCAAAGCCATGGCAATCATTGCCCGCTGGCCCATCCCGCCGGACATCTGGTGCGGATATTCCCTTAATCGCTGTTTCGGTTCGGGAATGCCCACAAGAGTCAGCAGACGATGGGCTTCTTCACGGGCAACCTGACCCGTTAAGCCCAGTTGCTCCTCCAGCGCCTCTTCAACTTGATCACCGATCGTATCTGAGGGATTCAAAACAGGGGCGCCGGTGTTGTGTGTGATAGATTCAATCACCTGACGACCAATGGTGTGAACCGGATTAAGAGAACTCATGGGATCCTGAAAGATCATCGCGATTT
>JAOZLO010000092.1:7338-8799 GCA_029934775.1 Desulfocapsaceae bacterium | reverse complement strand
ATTAAATCTCTGCAGGTGAGCCTTGCTGCTCAGGAAAAAGAAGTGCGATATGCTAAAATCCTTCATGAACGGAACAGGTCCCTTTTTAAGGTGGGTGGGCTGGCCCGTGAGAAATTTGAAGCCTCGGAAGTAGCATATGCTACTAAACGGGCAACCCTTGAGGCTACCCGGCAGAAGATCATTGGGTTTGAAGTTCAACTCAGCTACCTCAATATTAAAGCCCCTTTTGCAGGTACAGTCGGCACCATTTTTGCGAGTAAAGGGGAACTCGCCAGCCCGGGCAGGCCATTGCTCTCAATTAATTCTCCAGAGCAGAAACTTACCTTCAGTTATGTACCCGGAGTTCCTGCCGTGCAAAAAGGGCAGGAACTGTTTTTAGATAAACGTAAAATTGGCCAGATTGTAAACCTTTACAGTGATGCTGAAAATGGTCTTTCTGTGGCAGAAGTTGAGGTTGAGAGTCTTTTGGAGATGCCAAACAACAGCTATGTTACCGTGGACCTGCTCACCTTTTCGGGGAATGGCTGTCGTGTTCCTGCTGATGCACTTATTCAAAAAGAAGAGGGAGCACAGGTGATGCTCTACGCAGATGGAGAGTTCTCTCCTCTTTCGGTGACCATCATTGCCGGCAACAGAGACCATGTTCTTATCGAACCGTGTCCTGATTCACCTGTTGCAGTGGCGGCAGCATCAAAACTGAGTCAGTTGCCCGGTTTTGGTCAGGTCCTGATTCACAGGAGTGATGAGCATGGAGAGTAGTTTTATCGAGCGGCTTTTGGCACGGCCTTATTTCATTTATTCCTTTCTGGCCCTCTTTATCTTTTCAGGTATTATAGGTTATCAGAAAGTTGACCGCAAACTTTTCCCGGAATCGAATTATCCGGAAATTGCCGTGGTGATTGTTCAACCCGGCGGTTCTGCCAAGACTCTGGCAGCCAATGTTGCAGTACCCGTGGAAGAGGAATTATACAGTCTGGATAAGATCCGCCGGGTCTATTCAACTACTATTGACGAAGTTTCTGTTATCCGGGCCGAGTTTGAATACAGTAAAGATCTGGATATGGCGGGAAGTGATGTCACTAATTCAATAAATAAGATCCGCTCGGTACTGCCACCTGATATCAAAGAACCGCAGGTTCATAAAATTTCTGCTGCTACCGCACCCATTGTGGTAATCGGCATCAGCTCTGATTTTCTTTCTCTGCCTGATATCCGTCAACTTGCGGAAACTGGGCTGCGGCACGAACTGCTCAAAACTTCGGGGGTTGCCAATGTAGATATTTTTGGCAGCTATAAAAAGGAGATGCAGATCATTATTGACAAGGCCAGACTGGACCAATACGGGCTTGGTCTCAGCACTGTGCTGGCAACATTGCAGAGTAACAATAAAGATTATGCCATTGGTTTTATTGAAAGCGATAAAAGTCGGTATCTCCTGAAGTCTCCAGGTAAGGAAGAGAC